>JAUVKB010000128.1 GCA_030596405.1 Deltaproteobacteria bacterium | reverse complement strand
GTTTAACAAGATTCGCCACCTTGCGGGCGCCTTTGTGGGTTATTTTAATTTCACCCTGGCTCAGAACAATATCTTTTTGTTTTAAATATTTTTCAAAACAGCGCTCAATATCCCGGGGTAGAACCTTGGCTCTGAAATTTTCGTATGCATCCGAATCCGAAAGCTCACCGCCGTATTTATCCGATTCCTCTTCCATCCGCTGCCGGGTATATTCCATGACCGTTTCTTTTAGAAAAGAGTCGTTTCCACTCCTGAATTCTTTAAACCAGTCCATTATGGTCCGGTGTTCCGAATGCGCTATTTCAGACAGGATGGTCTCGTCCTGAAGCCGTTTTTTGCGGCAGATTTTGCAGTATAAGCTGGTAGTGGTCATTTAATTTTTGACAGTTTCGTAAAAGGTCATAATTTACTTCCTGTCCAGGACGCAAGCTGAGGAACAAAAATGCTCTTTGCGATTTCATTTTTATTTATCAAATTGTTGTGGAGGGCTGCGTTGAAAATGGTTTCAAGCGCGGAAAAGTTATACTGCAAGAGCATGTCCTCATCCATGTTTGCGGTGTTTTGAAATAATTTTTTTTCCGTTTGGTTTAAAAGGGATGGGTCTATTTTTTCTTTTGCAATTGATTTTAAGCGGCTGACCGCCTGCTTCAGTTCCCTGTAGTTTTCAAGTTGATGTGTGGTATTTCTTATACCTTCAAAGGTCAGCGCTTTCAAGTCGCGTGCCAGTTTTGCCGCATTGCATCCATGCAGAAACAGATTGGCGCAGTTTCCCAGAGCAACAGCGAGAAGATCCTCGCTGAATTCCGCGGCGCGTTTAAAACTGTCGGCCGGATGATCAAAATCAATCAGGTCAGGCTTTAGTTCAGTCCTTCCCCGCAGAGCCAACTTTAATCCGTTGTATGCATCTTTCAGGTACGCAATTTTTCTGTTTTCCAGTTCCGCGCCGGCACAGGTATGATCGAATGCGCGATAACTTCCTCTTATGCTCGGCCTTCTGTCAAGGACACCGCACTCTCTGCTGCAAGCTATAGCTTCATTTAAAAGGAGCATGATCCATCCGGGAAGCGCAACGACCCTTTCTATATCTTCCAGGTCAACTTCAGGGAAAAATTCTTTCTTTTCTTTTTCTTCTTTATAATATGTATTGTCGGCCTTAAATCTTTCCCGGAGCGTTATTTCAAGCTCCACTTCTTTTGAGGGCAGCGGCATATAAATAAGTTCGAGTCTGTCTAATAATGGCCGCGGAACCTCATTAACATGGGAAAATCCCTGGGGATTTCCCGTGGCGACCAGGATAATGTCAAGTGGGTGTTCCCAGTTGTATTCTTCCAGAATCGCTTTTTTTTCTTCGGAAACAGGGTGCAGCAAAACCTGTACCTTGGTGCGCACGGCAGGCAATTCATCAATAAATAATATCCCGCGGTTGGCCCTGAACACACCGGTCGCGGCAAACGATTCCATGTCGGTGGGACTTTTTCCCATGGCAATGGCATGAATATCTTTAATGCCCAGCAATTTTCCTTCATCAGTGTAATCATTACCCTGAATGCGCGAAAACCGGCGGGACGAAGGTATAAGCTCAACCCCGAATTCGGCTGCCGGATTTTTACTCTTCCTGCATCGGGAGCAAAGCAGATGTTTCGGCCATTTGGGATCATCGTTATAAGGGCAGCCCTTAACCTTTGGAATCGTAGGCAGCAGACTGGTTAAAGACTTTGACAGTCTGGTTTTTCCGGTGCCTTCCTCGGAAACAAGGTATATATTATAGCCGGAGAGCAGCGCTCTGGCAACATCCTGCTTTGCCTCTTCCCTGCCTTGAATATCCGGCAAAAAATCCTGGCCGTTTCTGATCTTTTTAAGCAGCGAGGCCCTCATTTGAGAAACAACGGAAACAGGCTGGTAATTTTCAAGGTCAATATGTGAATTGTTCATTATTATTGTCCACTGATTATCATTAATTAAAAGTAATTAATAAAAACTACATTAATTCAAATGACCATCGATTTTTTTCTTCTTTGCCGATGGTTTCAAGCCATTTTTCAAAATTCTTTTTGGTCTGTTGTCTGACCTTTTCTGCTTCGGCTCCTTTTATTCCGTGAGATTCAAGCCATTTTTCTATCAAAACGCCTTTATGTCCCCACATGTCAAAAACCTCCCGGTCGTACACCCATGCTTTTATTTTTACGCCTGCTTGTGCCAGAATTTCCCATACCTGATCTCTTTCCCTGTCATCACAAAATACGCACATGACACATTCATCTAATCCAAAAACCTCTTCAGGTGATCTGGAATATTTGATCCCCTGAATAGTCCGGTCTTCCACATGCGGGTCGAGTTTTTTGGCCAGATGGTCAAGTTCTTCTTTAGCGCCGAGTATGACCCATTTGCCCCAGTATTTTTGATATTCCTCTTTGCTGAGTAATTTGCCTTGATACGCGATCGGAAATTTCCAGTTCCGCGGTATTACATATATCCAGTAGAAAAATGATTTATTAACGATCATTATTGTTTTTGTAACTGTTTACGGTTTTTCATGGTGAACGTTGAGTCGTTACTTGTTTTCTTATTTGCCGCCGCCGATTCCTGCGACAAGCCCGTATGATTCAACCCTGGCTTTAATTTTCGATACGATTTCATTGGGATGGGGACTGGTTTTGGCCAGGGAGTATTTTCTTCCAACAGCCGCGTATTTTTCCGCTCCAAGATCATGATAGGGCAAAAGAGCGATCTTTTCCACCAACGGCCCTAAATCAGCAACAAAACGGCATAAATTATCTATGTCATCATCACCGTCATTAATGTCAGGGATAAGCGGGTATCTGATCCATATTTTCAGACCTGACCTAGAATCTGACCCGGCGGCTGTTTTTTGCAGATTACTAAGTATCAACTCATTGGGCTCGCCTGTAATCTCTTTATGCCTGGCCGAATCGATATGCTTGATATCATAAAGCAGAAGGTCGGTATGGTCGAGCAGGCTCTTAAAAAGCTCCCATTTTGCAAAACCGCACGTATCAAGAGCCGTGTGCACCTTTTTTTGTTTGGCCGCTTTAAGCAATGTCAGTGCAAATTCCGGCTGGGAAAGCGGATCCCCGCCGGAAAGGGTCAGGCCGCCGCCGGATACACGATAAAAGCGTACATCCTGCATGACGACCTTCATTATTTCGTCGGTGGTAACATATTCCCCGATATGTTCAATGGCTCGGGAGGGACATGCATCCGCGCATTTGCCGCACCGGTCACATTTATCCCAATCGATAATCCGTTGGCCGTCCATAATGGAGATTGCATTTTGCGGGCAGACTTCAACACATTTTTCCAGAAGAGCGCATTTTTTGTCCTTGAGAATAATTTCGCGGTCAGGGCTGATCAATTCGGGATTGGCGCACCAAATACACGCGAGGGGACACCCTTTTAAAAAAACAACTGTTCGTCCTCCTGGCCCGTCTACCAAAGAGAGGCGCTGCAAGTCAAATATAAGCCCCCGGTTTTTGTTTTTCATGGTTTTCTCCGCTATAATTGTTTTTCATGGCATTTTTTTGTTTCTATTTTCCGATATCAACTTTTATACCACAAAGCGATTCCATTACTTTTTTCAGCTCTTTAATCTTTTCTGCCAGCAGAGGTTCAACATGGCTGTAAGTATATGTCATTCCTATGGATTCATATTTTGATTCTGCAAATTTGTGATAGGGAAGGAGAGACAGTTTGGCAGGCAAAGGGTCAAGCGAAGTCACAAGTTGCGCCAGCGCCTCGGTTTCCGCATCAGAATCATTGAATCCGGGAATAACCACCCTTCTAATCCAGACAGTACATTTTTTCACTGCTTTGCGCAGATTTTCCAGTATCAATTCATTTCCTGCGCCGGTTGCCGCCTTATGTTTTGATGAATCCGTATGCTTTACATCGTATAACAGCAGATTTGTATATTCAAGCAACTTCTCCAGTATAGCCCAGGACCCGAAGCCGGTGGTATCCAAAGCCGTATGAATACCTCTTTTTCTGGCGGACTTTAAAAGATCCAGAGTAAATTGCCACTGCATCAAAGGTTCTCCACCGGAAATCGTAAGACCACCCTTAGTGCGGCGATAGAAGCTCATATCCTTTAAAACAACCTTCATAACCTCGTCCACGGTTTTTTCTTCACCACTGATTATAATCGCTTTGGCAGGGCATACTTCGGCGCATTTTAAGCAGTCATTGCACAAAGACCAGTTTATATTGCGGGCAATCTCTTTTTTTATTTTGACTTCTCTGCCGCTATCTGCGAGTCCGTTTCCACTTTCATCTGATAAGACTGCGGATTGCGCCTGACAGCTGGTTTGCCGCATACTGCTGTATACGGTTTCTTCGGATGGGCTTTCAACAATACTGATCGCTTCCAGGGGGCAGACTTCCTTACATTTTGCGCAACCTATACAAAGAATATTCCGGGTCATTATTTCCGGATGACTTCTTTGTGATTCCGGGTTGGCGCACCAGCCGCAGTTTAAGGGGCAGCCCTTTAAAAAAATCGTGGTTCTCATTCCGGGGCCGTCCTGAATCGCCCATCGCTGGATATTAAAAACAATCCCTTTGCCGGTGTAACCGCTTTTTCCTTTTACAAAGTCATTCATCAGAGCACCATCATCAATATCAATACATAAAACAATCCGGCATGCAACGAAAGCCAGGAGATAAAATTAATTATCTTAAACCATTAATTATTGTAAATCGGTGGGAGATGATAGAGATATTGAAGAAAAAATTTTAAATGTTGGGATATTATTGCGGGTTACAGGTATTATTAAAATCGGTAACCCGCAAATTATTTACACCTTTTTGTTTAGGCAAACCCCTGCTCGGTCCTTTGAATAATACTTTCCTGAGTTTCGGGCGCAAGATCAACAAAATAAGCGCTGTAGCCGGCAATACGAACCTGAAGATCCGGATAATCATCCGGTTTTCCCTGGGCTTCTCTTAGTATATTGCTGTCCACAACATTAAATTGAATATGGGGAATTGTCATTTTGTCATACCATTCCCTTAGATATTCGTTGAACAGAACCTTGTTGTCGCCCTCAAGAAACTGAGGCATAAATCTCTGGTTAAAAAGTTCGGTGTGCATATAAGGTATCTTGGCTACGGAATTAAGAACCGCCGTGGGGCCCGAGTGATCCGATCCGGCTGATGGAGAGCGGCTTCCGTCAGCCAGCATGTTAGCGGCAAATCTTCCGTCAGCCGTGGCCCCTATGCCAAAGGCCATGGCCTGATAGGCGATTACCGAGCTTCCGTCAAAATCCCATGCTCTGCCCCAGGAATCTTTAATTGTTTTTGCAGATTCAACAACTCTGGTTCTTGTCTTTACAGACCATGTGTCGGCAAAGTTTTCATCATTGCCATATTTGGGAGCATTTAAAAAGTCCTGGCGCATCTCTTCCTGGCCTTCCCAATTTTGCTGGAGAGCATTGATAATCTGATCCATGGTGTATTTTTTTTCCGTAAATACAAGCTTGTCGATTGCGGCAAGACTGTCGGCCACGTTGACATATCCCAATGAAATCAGATTTGGCCAGGTGTCAAACTGGGCCCAGGCCTTATGCAGGTCTATGCCCTGTTCAAGGGTATCTTCCAGCAAAAAGGAATCTGTGGGGTTCGGAGAGACCTCCATCATTACCTGGTGGGATATATTATGAGAGATATTGGCCATCCTGACATGGAACAGGACCTGTTCGCAATGGGCTTCAAGCAATTCATCCGCGGAAGTCATTGTGCGGGGATCTTTGGTGGCGGGTCTGGTTAATTTTGAATCGCCCACTCTGTTTCCCGTTCCGAATGCGTCATTGCCCTGAAAAAGGGCGTATTCAAACATTTTTGCCTGGGCTATAAAACCGACTTCCGTCATAAAAGCACCGGAAAGAGGTTTACCTGTGCAGTTCATGGCCACACAGCCCGCGGCCTGGGTTCTTTTGGCGTCATACGGGGAATAGCCGCGCATAAGCGCCCATTTTTCCATAAGGTCTTCATTAAAAATGGATGGATGTCCTGTGCCGGCCCGGATAGTTTCGGTTATGCGGGTAAGCATATCATCTGAAATATTTCGATGAAAACGGACCATCAGGGGCGGCTGGTTCATCCTGAGAGTGGCTATATTTTCCAGGATAAGAGCGGTAAGGTCGTTGCAGGCATCAGAGCCGTCCATGTAGGTGCCGCCTATATTGGCGGTATAAAATACTTCTGATCCGGATGTAAGGGTAAAAAGCTGTGGATGTTCCGCATGACTGCCGAGAGCCTGAATTCTGATCATCCAGCATTCAAGCAGTTCTTTTGCCGCAGCTCTT
>JAUVKB010000153.1 GCA_030596405.1 Deltaproteobacteria bacterium | reverse complement strand
CTGCTGCTGTCAGCGGAAACCACATAATCTTTTATTTCATAATGGGAATAATCGATTTTCAAGCTGATGTCTTTCCAGATTCTTCTTGTAAGCACTAAATCATATCCAATGCCGTGTATGGGATCGACCTCGACCCCTGATCCCCAACTTCAGATCTGGCAATAGGACTTTGGAGTCCATATCCTGCTGACACCTGCGGATATGGAAGTATCTCTCAGGATATCTGACAGGTCATCGAGTTCATATGTAAGAAAAGATTTTGGAACAAATTGATGATAACCTTTTCTTATTTCGTCTTTTTGTATTGATGGGTTGCAATACTTACCTGTTCTAAAATTTTTATTGTTCCACCAGATGTTGATATCCTCATATCTGAGACCGGCAATCATGGTAAGCCTCGGTATGATGTTCCATCTATCCTGGATGAATCCTGCATAACTTTCATCCATTTTTTCCCATCCATAGCGAAGCTGCATAAAGTCAAATCCCACAGTTACGAGATGATCCTCGAAAAGCCGAAACTCATTTTGAATATTTGTGCCGCATGAATTCCATTCCGTTTTATAGCGCCATTTTTCCCCTTGCTCGTAATGATATATCTGATCCTCATGACTATAATACGCTCCTAACTTCCATTCGCCGATAGAGGTGGGCTGCTTAATGTTTAATCGAAAAGAATAAGGTTCTTTATCGCGCCGGGGTTCATCCAGTGGATTGGAACCGGATTCGGTTCTTGGATAACTTCCGTCATAATAGTCCTTGTATCTTCCTTTTGGATCATTATTTACTGGTCGTTCACGTTTTGCATCCTGGTAAGTTGCATTCAAACTGATGTATCCATCAGAAGGAAGAATATAACCAAACCGCCCGGATACAGTATTTATATCAGCTTTGTTGTTCCTGAGATAACCATTGGTATGATACTTTTCATATGAAAAATCATAAATAAATGAGTCTGCTCCGCCATCCATATTAAACCGGTGGGTCTGGGTGTTATATGAGCGATAGCTTGTCATCACCTTAAAATTCGGTTTCAATGTTTCACATCTTTTCGGGGTCCTGGTTTTTATGTTAAGCACCCCTCCGAGAGCCCTGCTTGAATAGAGCGCTGAATGAGCCCCGGAAATTATCTCGACACTCTCTATCTGTCCGAATGGAATAGTGGAGAAATCTACAAAATGTCCGCCCTTATATCCCCCGACTTTTTCAACGGATAAACCATCCGTGGCAGTCACAAAACCGCGAGTGTCAAATCCCCGCATATAGACATTGTCGTTTGTTTCAACCAGATCGCTGCTTCCGCGAAAATCTATTATGGCCCGGTCTTTTAGGATATCGACGATATTTTGCGGAGTGCCGGGTGTTTGGTACTTTTCCACATCTATGATTGTGCTCTGGGGTGTTATTGTAATATCCTCCTTTTCTCCCGGCGCTGTTACGGTTATCTGTTCAAGCCTGACCGCCTCTTTTTTCTCCTGGGCAGAGGTTAGGCAAGGAATGAGAACAGTTATGAATAAAATAGCTAAATATAGATATCCGATCTTAAGTCTCTTCTTCATGATTAAGTTTTGTCTCCTTTAAATTTCTTACTTCAATATTAATTTACCCGGCTGACATGATCCTTTCCGCAGTTTAGGAACCCCCTGATCACCCCATGGCTGGGAAGGACCACAGAGCAAAAAGGGGGGAGGGACAATCGTTTATCCTAAATTGGATTTTCAAATACTAAATTTAGTTTACCTGTTTACTTAACCTCAAATGATTTATTTAGAATCAAAAAACATGCAAAATTTTGATGCAATCACCCTGTGGTCAGAATAGAACTGAATTGACGAGGAAATAATTCGGTGGTATAAAGAGGACCGAAGCATTCCTCACCTTGAGGGACTTCACCGGGAAGGCAGCCTGCAAACCCTGGCAGGGGGTGGCTGCCTTCTTTTTTAAAATTTTGTAAAATTAATTTTCAGAAAATATTTTTTTATATTTGCCTCCTTTCGTCGATTTTTTTCATTACGTCAACTCAAATAAAATAGTTATTTCAACATGAAGCGGCTCTTTAAAAAGGTTCGGCGGCGGTATTGGAAAGGGGGCCGCTTTTTTTACCGCATTCAAAGCAGCCGTGCCAAGGCTGTTGTGTTTTGCATGTTTTATGATTTTTAAAGATGATATATCTCCATTGGCTGCGATCACAAATTGAAGTATAATTCTTCCTTCAATATGTTTTATTTTGGCGGATTCAGGATATTTTTTGCAGTTTTCTATTTTAAGTCTCACCATATCAAAATAATCGTTTGATGTTATAAACTCCTCGGATCCGCCAGGATTCCAGCCGGGATTCCAGTCTGAAATACTGGGGCCGGCATTGTCAGGGATGTCGGGTGCGCTGATATTTTCCATGAGCGTATTTGCAAAACTATTTTTAACCGGATTAATTTTTATATGCGGAATACGCTGCTTTTGAATACTCAGTTTTTTTACATTTCTGACTTTCGGGGCATGATGCCTTATCCTGGGTCTTGGGATTGCTCTGCTGAACGGTTTTGAAATATCACGCATTGCCAGTTCAATATAGGTTAGAGTATTGGATTGATATATCCCGGCAATATGCATAAAAAGCATTATATGAATAATCAGGGAGATACCGATCATCGACTGCATGAGCCGGTTGGGAGTTTTTTTGCTGTTAGACATGGTTTTCACGGAATAAAAATTAAAAATCCTTTTCAGTTGCAAGACACAATCGTGCAGCGCCGGCAGCCTTTGCAGTATCCATAACTTTGACGGCCTTGTTTAATATCACGGACCGGTCGGCCTTCACCACCACAAGCCTGTCTTGCTGCCCGCCGATCATCTCTTTCAGTTTTTTAAAAAGCTTATCCTGCGGAATCTGTTTATTTTCTAAATAAACGGATCCTTCCCGATCCACATAAACCGTGATCTCCTGCTGCGTCTGAGGCGCAGCGGCTTTGGCCTGGGGAAGTTTGATCTTAATCCCCTCATCCACCATAAAATTGGTTGTCAGCATAAAATAGATAAGCAGCATAAAAACAATATCTATCAAAGAAGTAAGCGGAGACTCTATCTGATAACGAACCTTTTTTTTTCTGTGAACCAGCATTTCTGCCTCCTATTTTCCTGTAATGGCTTTCATAAAGACTACAGAACCATTTTGCAGCCTGGCCTCGTATTTATCAATCCTGGCCACAAGATAACTGTGAGCAACCATGACAGGAAGAGCAACGGCAAGACCGAACGCGGTGGTAAGCATAGCCTCCCAGATGCCGCCTGCCAGAACCGCTGCATTAACCTTGCCGCCCATCTGCTGAATAACCATAAAAGCCTTGATCATTCCGATGACAGTTCCGAGCAGACCTAAAAGCGGAGCGATATTGCCGATTGTGGCAAGAATCTGAATACCGGATGAAAGGCTTCTTACTTCCTCATCAGTTGTATTGATAATTACAGTTTCCAGCATTTCACGATCAAGATTCCTGGCATCGATTGCCTGAACAAGTATACGCCCCATAGGAGAATCGCTTTCTCCGGCAGCTTTCAGCGCTTCTTGTTCACTCCTGTTTATAAGCAGGTTTGTAACCTTTTCCGCAAGGCCGGCTCCCCGGCTTCGCATCCTTGCAAAGCGAATTATCCGCTCGGAAAATATGGCCAGAGCCAGAACCGAACAGAGCAGAATCGGAATCACAAGCATTCCGCCTTTTGATAAAAATTCAAACATATGAACTTTCCTTTTTTAGTTTTCAGACACGGATTTTTAAAAAAATATTATGACCCGTGTAATTAGCGCAATCCGTGTCAAATAAAAAAATTACTGATCAGTCACATCCGGCCGGCCGTCAAAATCGAGATCTTTTTCCCGCTTGACCAGAGCTTCCGCTTCATCATACTCTTCCCAAATATCGGGCCGTCCGTCCTGGTTTGTATCCTCTTCGACTGATGTCAGCCTTCCCTGATCATAAAAATACCACGTATCTATCCGGCCATCGTTTTTATTATCCTTTTCAGCCCGAACCGAATTTTCCGAATCATCATAATACCAGACAATATTCAACCGGCCTGTATCTCCATCATCTTCTTCGCTTTTAAAAAGTTTGCCGTCACTGGTGTAATGCTCCTTTAAATTTAAGATGCCGTCTCCGTCTTCGTCGATCTCTTTCAGCCTTAAAACTCCATCTTTATAAAAAAAGCGGGCTTCAACATTTCCATCCTGATTTGCATCCTGTTCCATCACCATAGACCATTCCGGGCGATTAAACCACTCTGTTATCTCAAAATACCCATCATGGTCGCTGTCTTTAATTAGCTTTTTCTTTAAACCTTTTTTAAAAAAGACTTTCAAATCGACAATGCTGTTTCCGTTTTCATCTTTTTCAAGCCTGACAATTTTATTGTTCTTATAAAACTGCCATACGTCGGTTTTACCGTTTAAATCCGTATCGTTTTCGACCCTTTGCTTTTCTTCCTTTGAACTGAAAAATATTTTAACATCCGGCTTTTTGTCCCTGTTTTTATCTTCTGTCTGAAGATATAGTTTTCCGTTTTTAAAAAGCGAAACAGTCTCCAGGAAACCATCGCCGTCGGTATCATATTCTACCCGGGAAGGTACTCCTTTTTTAAAAAATCTGAGTCTGTCTGTTTTGCCGGAATTTCTTGTATCTTCTTTTATCTCTTTAACAAGGCCGCCCTGATCAAACAGGCTAAAGTAATCAATTTTACCATCAAAATTCGTATCCTTGTTCCGGGTAAAAAGCCGGCCTTGTTTAAAGGTTGTGAAGATGTCAAATTTATTATCAAAGTTTGAATCTTTTTTTTGTTCAATCGGCTGAGAATTTTTAAAAATTGTGACTGAATCAATCAGCTTGTCAAGGTTGATATCCTTTTGCTGTTTTTTGATCTCACCATTTTGATAAAAACGAAAGGTTTCCATTTTTCCGTCTATATCAAGATCGTGGCTGCTTTTTTTCGGAAGTCCTTCCGGGTCATAGAGAACTATTCTTTCAAGTCTTCCGTCTTCATCAGAGTCCGTCTTTTGCTCTACCGGCTTGCCATCTTTATACTTTAGCCATACATTCACCCTTCCGTTTTCATCCGTATCTTTTGTAGAAGAGGACAGCTTCCCTTTTTCAAAATAATAAATAGTGTCAAAACCGCCGCTGTCTGTGGTATCCTTTTTGATCAAAAGAGGCT
>JAUVKB010000213.1 GCA_030596405.1 Deltaproteobacteria bacterium | reverse complement strand
GAGCGGATCGATAACTGAAGAATCACCGTTATAAAGATAATCATTGCCGTCCGTACCCACCCGGTTTACACCGATAACATAACACTGGTTTTCAATGGCCCTTGCCAAAAGCAATGTTTTCCAGTGAGATGAACGTTCAGCCGGCCAATTTGCAACAAAGAGCGCCACATCAAACAGGTTCCCGACATTCCTCGTCCATACGGGAAAACGCAAATCATAACAGATAAACGGTCTGATCTTCCACCCATGCAGTTTGACCGTAATATTTCTATTTCCGGCGCAATACACTTTTTCTTCTCCGGACATGCGGAAAAGATGTTTTTTATCATATGAGAACAGACTGCCGTCAGGTTTTGCCCAAAGCAGTCGATTAAAATACTTGCCGCCTTCTTTTATAATTATGCTCCCAACAATATCAACATTCTTTCGGCAAGACTTGTCCTGAAGCCACTTTACCGATAAGCCGCTCATATCCTGGGCAAAATTTCGCACGTTCACGGTAAAACCGGTGGTAAACATCTCGGGCAAAATTACAAGATGGGTATGGTTTTGGATACCGTCGATCATTTTATCAAACAGGGCGATATTCGCCTCAATATCTTCCCAGATCAGTTTGCTCTGGATCAAGGTTACTTTTAAATCCAGCATAATTTTCTCATAAATCAGTCCCATTGCCCAGCGTTTGCCTGAGCTTTGACAAAAGCTTTCCAGGTGAAACCGGCTTGGATATAATGTTTATTTCATCTTTAACAATCTCTTTTCCATCAAAAATACCTGATGTATACCCGCTCATAAAAAGCGCTTTAATACCGGGCTTTAATTTTGCTATCTCTTCATAGGCCTTTTTTCCACTCTTTTTCGGCATTATTACGTCAAAAAGAAGGACGTCTATTTTCTTCCTGTTTTTAACAAATTTTTTCACCGCGTCTTCACCGTCTGCCGCTTCTATCACTTTGTACCCTGATTCCTCAAGCACCTGTTTTGAAAGCGCTCGAACGCTGTCATCATCCTCTGCTAAAAGCACGGTTTCCGTCCCGCGACCCGACAGATGCAAAACTTTTGTTTCTTCTTTCTCAATCTCTGCGTCAACCAACGGGAGATATGTCTTGAAAATCGTCCCTTTTCCGGGAGCACTGTCAACGTCGATATAGCCCCCATGCTGTTTAATAATTCCATAGATCATTGAAAGGCCAAGGCCGGTTCCTTTCCCCACATTTTTAGTCGTAAAAAAAGGCTCAAAAATTCTCTCCCTTGTCTTTTCATCCATACCCATACCGTTATCAATAACAGACAGGAGAGCATACCGCCCGGACTTTACTTCACCTTTGCCCTTAAAAAACCGGGCATCCAACTCTACTGCTTCGGTGACAGCCGTTATGACGCCATCTTCGGCTATCGCATCGCTCGCATTTGTGGCAAGATTCATTAACACCTGATCCAATTGCCCTGAATCGGCCATTATGATTAAATCCTCTTTGCAAAGCTTAAGATCAATCTTTATATTTTCTCTAATAAGCCTTGCCGCTAAACTTTTGATATTTTCTATACTATCATTAAGATTCAGCGGTCTTGTTTTTATGATCTGTTTCCTGCTGAATGCAAGCAGATTTCGGGTAAGATTCGCCGCCTTTTCCGCAGACGCAAGTATCTGCTTAACTTTATTTTTTAACGGGCTGTCTTCATCAATCTGCATGTTCAAAAGAGTCCCATAGCCCATGATAGCGGTAAGAATATTATTAAAGTCATGAGCTACGCCGCCGGCAAGCGTTCCTACAGCCTCCATTTTTTGTGCATGCCTGAGATGCTCTTCAAGCTGTTCTTTCTCCGCCTCTTTTTTTTGCAGGGATTTTGTCATATTATTAAACGCACTTGCAAGGTCCCCTATTTCATCTTCCCTCTCAATCGGCACAGCTTTAACAGCCCCTCCCCTTCCAACAGCATTAACGCCGTCAATCAACCGCTTAAGCGGCCTTATTACCATTTTTATCATTAAATATGTAAATATTGAGCCGATAACAAAAAAAACTGCTCCTGCGAAAGAGCTCTTAAACAAAATATCAGCAAGCTGTTTATCAAGTATTTTTTTATTAAGTTCTACCCTTACAAATCCTGTGACACGTTTATCGCCTTTTTTCCCATGAAGCGGATTATTCTCGTCAAAAAGATCGTCCACCCCGGAATAACCTGATCCTGAGATTACCGGAGACCAGAATTCAAACCCGCATTTTTCCTCAACGTAAAAAGAGGATTTGCCCGTAATGAGCTTTTCAATAATCTTGCCATTGATATTTTCATCCTTTTTAACAGGGCATTTGCAATGCTTTAATCCGGGTTTTTCAAGTTGTTTCAACAAGTTTCCTTCAACATTAAATACGGAAACCTTTTGAACCCCTTCCTGCCGAAAAATTCCTTCAACAGGGTCTTTGAGCATCCCTTCATTTTCCGAAAATACACCGAGCCTTACGTTATGGGCAAGTATCATTGCAAGCAGGTTTCCGTTCTTTATCAGATCTTGTCTTAACATATTGCCCTGGTGATGAACAAAAAGAGATGTAAAAGAAAAAGTTACAACACTGATAAAAACGGCAAACACGACAAAAACCTTAATGCCGAAACTTCTTTTTAAAGCTTTCCATAAATTCAGGTTCATCTGCTTGTCCTTTAATGTAGTATCCTGGCATTTTTCATAATATCTTTGTCAATATGAAGACCCAGCTTTTTTGCTGTTTTCAGATTAATTGATACAGCAGCCTTTCTCGGACTAACATGCCGTATTTCCGGTCTATCCGATTCAGACGGGCCGGACAGGATTTCATCAGCCATCTCCCCTGCCTGCCTTCCGATATCAACGGCATCTATGCCCACGGAAATTACGGCTCCCAGAGCCACATACTTTTCTGAAAATGTAAGGATCGGGATTCTGTTTCTCAGAGAAAAAAGGAGCAAAAATTCAACGGTTTCAGGGGTAATAACGGTTAGATCCGGCATCATCCAGAACGCATCTATCTTTTCTTTCATCTCTTCTATGGATAAAGGGACGTTTTTAGAATTAAAAATCTTTTTTAACGTCAGCGTCAGACCGGCCTTTTGCGCGGCATCACGCGCACTTTCAACCAGCCGGCCCGTCATCTTAGGATCGTACAAGATGCCGATATTCTTTATGCCGGGCAAAACCTTTAAAAATATATGCAGCTGCTTTTGTGGGGGTATATTCATGCCGACGCCGAAAATGTTTCTTTGTTCCGAAATAAATAATAAAGGATTTAAAACCATAAGATAAACAACAGGAACCTTTTTTATCCCTTTCGTTATGGAAAGGGCATTTCCTCCTATTGCAAGAACCATATTATACCTGCCGGCATAAATTTTCTTTATTACATCCGTTCCGTTCAGTTCGGAAATAACAATCCTTTCAACATCAGAGCCCCATACGCTTCT
>JAUVKB010000257.1 GCA_030596405.1 Deltaproteobacteria bacterium | reverse complement strand
ATGGCCGCGTTTGTGATCATTATTTTTTCACTGATTCACTTTCACAGCCTCTGGCTTGGCACGGGTGTCCAAAATGTATTGACCCTGTTCAAAATAAGTCTGATACTTGTCTTTGTTGTGGCCGGGTTAGTTGCGGGGCATGGTTCAACAGATCATTTCGCCGGAGGCCTGGACTTGAGTTCTCTGTTTCAGGACAAGTTTGCCGTTTCCCTGATCTTTGTCTCATTTGCCTACAGCGGCTGGAATGCGGTCGCTTACTTAGGCGGTGAAATCAAAAATCCGGGCAGAAACATTCCTCTTGCTCTTTTTACAGGCACATTTCTGGTCATGTTTTTTTATCTGCTTTTAAATGTTGTATATATTTATGCCCTTTCTCCAGAGGAGATGAGCGGGGTTCTTGAAGTGGGAACAGAATCAGCAGGTCGATTATTCGGCGGCCGTATCGGTAAATATTTCAGCGGAGCCATTGCAGCAGGCATTCTCTCTGTTCTAAGCGCCATGATCATGACCGGGCCAAGGGTCTATTATGCCATGGCAAGAGACGGCGTCTTTTTTAAACTTTTCGGCAGGGTAAGCAAAATTCACAAAACTCCGGCCTCCTCTATTTTTCTCCAGGCAGGCATAGCTATTATTATGGTTGTCTCCACTTCGTTTGACAAGCTGCTTTTATATATCGGTTTTACCCTGTCATTATTTGCCATGCTTACTGTAGCCGGAATGATGGTTCTCAGAATCAGAAAACCTGACCTGCCGCGTGCCTGCAAGACATTCGGATATCCTGTTACTCCACTGCTTTTTATATCGGGAAACCTCTGGATCATCTATTATTGCATAAAAAGCAGGCCTGTTGCATCCATGTTTGGGGTTGGAACAATAGGCCTTGGTATATTGGCATATCTATATTTCTATAAAAGGGGAAAGAAATGCCATGAAATATAAAAGGTTGACGATTTATTTATGTATGATATTTTTTTTACTCCCTTTTCCGGTTCACGCCCACGGCGTAAAAGGAAGGGTGGATGCTGGCGGTGTTGTGGTATCGGCAGAATACGACAGCGGAGAACCTATGAGCTATGCCAGGGTAAAGATCTTGGCCCCTGCCGCAAAATTAACCTTTCAGTCAGGCAGAGCAGACAGAAACGGCCGGTTCTGTTTCTTCCCGGATATGCCCGGAGAGTGGAAAGTGGTGGTGGATGATGAGATGGGGCACAGACTCGAAGTTCCGGTCACTGTGAATGAGGCAAATGAATTGAAAACAGATCAGCAGGCAGGAAGATCAGCAGACAGTTCTTTGTCGAAATATGAAAGGGCGTTAATGGGAATTTCCATCATCTTTGGTTTTTCCGGCCTTTTCTTCTGGCGGAGACGAAAAAAGGAGATTTAATCATGAAAAAAAATTTCTGCGCGATAATCCTCTTTTTATTTATTGCTTCAGCTTGTGCTCCTGTTATTTCCAGGGAATTGAGAAAGAATGTGTCAAATGAGTTGACCTTTAAAGAGGTCATCAAAAAACCGGATGCACATAAAGGGAAAATAATCCTGGTAAGCGGTGTTATTTTAGGTTCCAAAAATACAAAGGAAGGCACGCTGATCGAAATGTTGCAAAAACCCGCAGACATGTCAGGAAGGCCGAAGGATGTGGATGAATCGGACGGAAGATTTCTGGCCATAAATGACGGCTACCTTGATACAGCCATATACACCAGGGGAAGAGAGGCTTTGATTGCAGGCGAGGTCAAAGGGAAAAGAACCCTTCCGCTTGATGAAATAGAGTATCATTATCCTCTTATTATGATCAGGGAAATTCATCTTTTCAGACCAAAAAAAGAGGAAAGATCTTATGCGTCTCCTTATCCCCACTGGTATTATCCGCCATGGTATTATTACCCGTATTGGTATCCATGGTAACCAAGAGAATGAATAAAACGATTTTCATCAGGTAGTTCCGGAGGATGAGCATAAACGACATCACTCCTTTGTTGAAAAATTACAGGCAGGCCTCAAGTTTGCAGTAACCGATGTATGGGGAGATCTTGCAGGATGGTTTTTTTGCGGGAATCCTTTATATGGCGGCCATCAAACATCAACGGTAATGAACGTCGATTGACAGATGCGTCTGACTGATTTAAAAAATGACATATTTATATCTCGTCGGGTATCGCTTTTTGAAAACAGTTTTTGAAAATAGCAGAAACCGCATATTATGCTGATTAGTAAAGAAACATTATCTATTGATCCGGTGGAAAAAGCCGCTTTTTTGCTTTATAATCTTGGATGGAAAATTTCTATTCCTGCGCTCCGGTTAAACCATCGGCTTTCGGAAGGATTCGGACAAAGAACGCTTCAATACGAATTGCAGCCTGCGGATCTATGGATCCAGGCTGCTTCGGCAGGCGAATCCTACCTGGCATGGGAACTGCTCAAAAACTTAAGGCCGGTCCGTCCAGTCAATATCCTGGTTACAGCAAACACCAGCCAGGGGATAGATGTCCTAACGCGTGCCATAAACGAGATTACCTCAACCAACGGGGCTATACGGGCAAGGGCGGCGTATTTTCCGTTTGACAAGCCCGCGCTCATGCAAGAAGCTGTTAAAAGCATATGCCCCAAAGT
>JAUVKB010000082.1 GCA_030596405.1 Deltaproteobacteria bacterium | reverse complement strand
CCGACAGAACATATCCCTATGATGAACCCTTTGAAGAAAAGGCGGGTGATCCTGTGCTTTGTGAAAATATTAAATCGCTGGCGATAAAATATTACGACCTTAATGAGGATGAGTACGAATTTTGGGATTCCGAATCAAAAGATTTTGATTATGCTTCTCCACGGTCAATAGGCATAGAGCTTGAAATTTATGAGGGTTCAGCAGACATAGAGGATGAAAATTCAACCTTTTTGCTATTTGAAACAGGGGTAAGGCTTCCTGTTTATAGAGAAAAAAAGGATTAACAAAGACAAAACAAGAAGTGATAAAAAAAGTTTTACAAAACAGCTCAAAAATCTTGCAAAACGACCGGGGCATGGCGCTGCTGCTGACCATAACGGTTATCACACTGTTTGTCGCCGGAGCGCTGGAATTAAATAAAAGGGTGCGCGTTGCGGTTATGTCAACGGCAACGTCAAGGGATCGTGTCACCCTTTTGCACATGGCGTCATCCGGAGTTCATACCGCAATGGCCATGCTGGTTAAGGACAGGATCGATTCAGATACGGATTCTTTGCATGAAGACTGGGCGGATCAGGATATATTGAATGATCTTGTTATGGATATCCCTTTTGAAGATGGAGACGTCAAGATAACAATCACTGACGAACTCGGCAAAATACAGGTAAACGCGCTTGTAGATTTCCCCGAAGGGACCAATTTTAAAGAGCCGCAGAGGAAGATGTGGGATCGTTTTCTGTTTCTGTTTTTTTCTCAATACGATCCTGATATGCGGTCGGATCCTGATGAGATTATAAATTCTCTAAAGGACTGGCTTGATTCAAAAGATGATGATATAATTACAGGGTTAAGCGGCGCTGAGTCGGATTATTATCAAGATCTTGACCCTCCGTACTTATGCAGAAACGGGCCGATTCCCCATTTGGGCGAACTTGTTTTAGTCAGGGGGATAACGCCCGAAATTTTTAATGATTTGGGGCAGGCATCCGGACTTTCAAGGTATATGACTGTTTACGGCATGACTGACGCGGGTGGAAACAGCTTTACATATAAAGGAAAAATTAATATAAACACGGCTGACCCGCCAGTGATTGCGGGAATGCTGCCTGCGGGAAATGAGGATCTTGCCCTGGCAATATGCGAATATCGCCGGGAAACATCTGATTCCGTATATATTCATGATCTTTCGAGCTCGACATGGTATAAGAACGCTCCGGGGTGCAGCGATATTGAGATTGATCCCAAGATTATCACAACGGCGAGCAATTTTTTTCAGATCGAATCTATTGCAAATTTACATGAAATTAAAATGATATTAAGGGTTGTTGTGCACAGGGAAAAGGAGAGTAAAACGGGAAAATGGCGGTGCATGGTCCTAAGCTGGCAGGAAGGACAAGGATAATCTCATGAGCAGAAAAGTCCTTGGACTCGATATCAGGTATAGCGGCGTATCCGCGGTTTTGGTCAAAAGCGGTATAAACGGGAACTGGATAGAAGCCTATGAATATGTTGCGATACCGGATAAAAAATCAGGTGAAAAACCAGGTGAAAAAGAAGACACGGGCATCGACCGGGCGCTTGTGACTATCGCCGAAAAGATCGATATAACCGGCTGTGTTTGTATTGCAGCCGTTCCCGCCGGCGAGGTGTTTTTCAGGAATATGAAGGTTCCCTTTAATGACCGGAAAAAAATCAGACAGATCCTGCCGTTTGAGCTTGAATCTGTAATGCCGTTTTCTGTGGAAAACCTTGTTATCGATTTTCAAACATTAAATTTGCCCGGGCAGACGGATCAAACTGATATTATTGCGGCGTGTATTGAAAAAGTAAGGCTCCAGTCATACCTTGACAAGCTTGCATCGATTAAAATTGAACCGGAAACAGTAACTGTAGGCGGCTATGCTTCTGCTGTTTTTTTGTCCGGTTCGGGAAAGGTTTCTGAAAACTTTATTTATGTCGACATGGACAGGGCAAAATCTGCTTTGTATATCATCTCTTCAGGCGGAATATGCCTTATACGACCCTTTACAGCAGTTTCAAATGCTCAATATAAAACCTCTCTATGCACTGGTATCCAGCGCACACTGTTTGCCTTTGATGAAATAGTATATGATGATTTTAAACCGGATTTGTTGTTGATAGGAGGATATGACCTTGACGACAATAGTATGGCGCAGGATATAGAGCAACAACTCGGCGTTCCGGTTAAACAGGCCGATCTTGTCCGTGACGACGTCACTATAATAAAGAATCATCCCGCGTCATCCTGGAAACCCGGGCTTATGGACAATGCCCTTGCGCTCGCAATGGTTGAAATTGAAAGAAAAAGTTGTTTAAATTTTCACAAAACCTCTTTTGCCGCAAAAAAGTATTGGGAGAAACACAAAAAGAGTATTGTAAAAAGTACTGTTTTACTGGGGCTGGTCCTTGTATCGGCAGTTGTCTCTTTTATGATCGATTCTTATTCAACGGGAAAAAGGATAGACAGTTTGGACGCCGGTATAATCGATGTGTTTAAAACAACATTTCCCGATGTCAAAAGGATTGTCGATCCGGTGCAGCAGATGCGGGTAAAAATCGAAGAAAAAAGGAAGACTTCCCTGTTTTCCGGAAAAACCGAGAATAATATTCTGAAAATCGATATATTAAGCGAAATCAGCAAATCGATCCCGAAAGATATTGATGTGGCGTTTACAAGGCTTGTAATAAGCCGGGAAAATATACAGATTACAGGCGGCACAGACACGTTCAATGCAGTGGATGATATAAAAAGCCGACTTGAAAAAGAAGATATTTTTAAAAAAGTCACAATCAGCTCAGCCAACATTGAAAAATCGGGAAACCGCGTAAATTTTAAATTGAAGATACAATTATAAAAATGAAATTAAACAAACGGGAAAAATATTATATCTGTTCGGCGGCAGGTTTTATTTGCCTTTTTGTTTTGATACAATTTGTTTTTTCCCCGGTTTTAGATCAAAGGGTGCGTAACAAAAGGATGCTTCAGGCTAAGGCAAAAACGCTCAAAGAGATCGTTGGACTCAAAGCGGAATACGATTCAATAACAAAACGGGTCGAATTATCAAGTGTGCGGTTTAAGAAAAGGAAAAAGGGTTTCACGCTCTTTTCCTTTCTGGACGAACTCGCCGGAAAAGCGGGAATAAAGGGACATATAACATATATGAAGCCCTCCAAGGTTGAGCAGAAAGACAGCCCTTACACTATTTCACAGGTTGAAATGAAACTTCAGGCTCTTACTTTAAAACAGGTGACAGATTATCTGTATATGGTAGAAACATCCAAAAACATAGTACTTGTCAAAAGGATATCAATCTCCAAAGCAGGCAGGCAGAAAGAATTTATTGATGCTGTCTTGCAGGTTGAGACATTTAATTTTCGTTAATTTAAGGGGATTAATAAGGCATGAATGATACGGGGAAACGGTTAATATGCTTTATTTATATACCGGTTATAGCTGTTTTTTTTATATACTATCTTTTCCCTTCAGACATGGCAAAAAAATATATCGAATGCAGGATTGACGGTATTAATTCCGATTTTAACATTACCATTGGTCATGTTAAGCCTGTTTTTCCGCCCGGTTTGAGATTTTATGACGCAACAGTTGAATATATAAATGATTCATTGTTCAATGTAAAAGAGCTAAGTATAATGCCGGGGCTTTTGTCTCTTTTGGGGCAGAATAAAACATATTCGTTCAAAGGCAAGGCATATGCCGGAGTTCTGGAAGGCAGGGTCGATATTTTAGAAGACAAGTCCATTGTGTTTGAAACCGATCTGGCCGAAATTAATTTGGAAGATATAACCTTTATACGAAAGAGGGACGGCCCTAAAATATCCGGAATACTTGACGGCAGCATAGAATTTAACGGCAATGCATCCGGTGGAGCATTGAATGTTAAATTCAATGCCTCAGATTGTGAAGTTAGGCTGTCAATTCCGGTTTTCACTCTGAAAAGTATTCATATAAATGGCTTTGACGCCGATATAAAGATTGACGGCAGGAAACTCGTCGTCAAACATTGTGCCATAAAGGGAAAAGAGATTGACGGCAGTTTTAGCGGCTTTGTTATCATAAAGGAGCCTTTTGGCAAAAGCGTTTTAAAACTTGCCGGGACAATAAAACCGCACAACTCGTTTCTTGCAAATCAGGGACTAGGTTTTGCGTCGAATCTGTTTTTCAGCAAAAGACACGGCGCACAAAAAGGCTTTCCGGTCAGATTAAGAGGCACGATAGACAAACCCGGATTTTCTCTGTAACAGGATGATATGACAAAGCATTATTTTACGCTGATAAATTTCATATTAGTAACGGCGGCTGTTTATTTCAGTGTTACTATTTTTTATAAAATTGTAACTCCGCAGCTTGAATATTTCGATCTGTCTTTTGTCTCCGGCAAGGATGATCCGTCATACAAAGAGGATACGTATTTTCCCATATCTTTTTACCGGGCGATTTGTGACCGCAACCTGTTTGGCACTTCGATTAAAGAGCAGAAAGAAGATATTGTTGACGATGTAAATGTTGATACACTGCGGCAGACGGAGTTGAAATTAAAGCTTTTAGGTACGGTTACCGGCGACAAAGAAAACGCTTATGCCGTCATTGAGGGAGAAAACGGGAAAGAACAAAATCTTTACAGGGCAGGGGATAAGATTCAGAGTGCAACGGTCAGGATGGTATTAAGGGAGAAGGTAGTATTAAGCGTAAACGGGAAGGATGAAATATTAAATATCGAGAAACCGGACGGCAATCAAAAGGCCCGACAACCTTTTAAACGTATGAGGAGGGAGGGTCAAAAGAGAAAAGTCACGTTAAAAAGTTCCCAGATTGAAAATGCGGTTAACGATGTTAATCAGCTTTTGAAACAGGTAAGAATCCGCCCGCATTTTGAAAATGGAATGCCCGACGGTTACAGCCTTGCCGGCATTAAACCGGATTCTATTTTTAAAAAAATGGGTTTGAGGAATGGGGACATAATAGTAGGCTATGATGGGAAAAAAATTGAATCAATGGATGATGCCATGAATTTGTACGATAATCTGAAATCGTCTTCAGGCGCTCAAATACAGGTAAAGCGTAACGGCCGGATTGAAACCATAGAATATAATATTGAATAATTTGGTAGAAAAAATGAAACTAAACTCTATTTTGCTAAAAGGTGTTCTATTATTGTCGGTATTTATTTTTTTTCTGCATTCCGGCGTGTCAGCGGCGGAAACAGATGGAAAAACAGCTCGGAAGACAGATCAAAAAAAGGTGGAAACCAGCCTGACGGGCAAAAAAGCCGTCGGGGAAGACAAGGGGCAGGCCGGTTTGATTTCCATCGATTTTAATAATGTTGATATCAATGTTTTTATTAAATTCATCAGTGAACTTACCGGAGAGAACTTTGTCGTTGACCAGAAGGTTCGTGGAAAGGTCACCATAATTTCTCCTGAAAAGATTACTGCAAAAGAGGCATATAAGGTGTTTGAATCGGTTCTGGAGGTTCACGGCTACACTACCGTAAAAGCAGGTAAAGTGACCAAGATTATCCCGTCGCCTGATGCCCGTTCAAAAAACGTAAAAATCCTGTTGGGAAAGGAGACGGGCGAACCGGAAGACAGGGTTGTAACGCAACTTGTGCCATTGAAATATGCAGATCCGATCGAGATAAAAAGATTGTTTGCCCCTCTTGTTTCGAAAAACAGTGTAGTCGTGGCTTATTCTTCGACAAACATGCTGATCATAACCGATATATATTCTAATATTTTGCGACTGGTTCAGATTTTAGGGGCAATCGATATTGCAGGGGTGGGCAGAGAGCTGTCGGTAATTCCCCTTGAATATTCCGCTGCCGCCGAGGTCGTAAAGCTTCTCAGTACTGTTTTTAAACCCTTAAAACGACGAAAAGGAAGCTACGCGGGGAAATCGGCAAAGTTTGTGGCTTATGAGCGTACAAATACTATTGTGCTTGTGGCAAGCGAGGACGAAACTTCAAGAATCAAGACTCTGGTAAGATTGCTCGACCATGAGACTCCAAAGGGGAAGGAAGGGATCCACGTCTATTATCTTGAAAATGCCGTGGCCGAAGATTTGGCAACCGTGCTTCAGGAAATTCCGGTAAAGGGGAAAGGCTCGGGCAAGGGCGCAAAAGCCCCTGTTGTTTCGGATAATGTGAGGATAACTGCCGACAAGGCAACCAACAGCCTTATCATTATGGCTGAAAAAGGCGATTACGATGTTATCGAAGATGTTATAAAAAAACTCGATATACCAAGAGCGATGGTTTATATCGAATGCCTTATCATGGAGGTTAACGTAGACAAGGATTTTGCTCTCGGCACAGAATGGATGGGGGGAGGCAAGACAGATTATGATGGGAAAACAGGATTTATAGGGGGCGGCTTTGGCGGTGCGGGCAGTCCAGGATACAGCAATATTTTCGGGATGGTTACTCCGAATCAGTATGGCGCCGGCAGCTTGCCCGCAGGTTTTTCCATCGGCGCATTCGGTGAAACTATTGAGATCGGGGGAGTCATTTTTCCTAATCTGGCGGCTGTCATTCAGGCATATAAAATGGACAAGGACGTCCATATCCTTTCAACACCCCAGATTCTTACCACGGATAATGAAGAGGCGACAATTACCGTCGGGAAAAATGTGCCGTTTCAGACGAGATCCGCCGCAGAGAGCGGGGCCGAGACATACAGCTCCTATGAATATAAGGACGTCGGTATAACCCTTAAAATTACGCCCCAGATCAGCAAAGGCCGTCTGGTGCGTTTAAATATTTCACAGGAAGCGACAAAGCTGGACGAACTTTCGACGACATCAAGCGACCGACCGACCACGCTTAAACGTTCCATTGAAACGACTGTGATAGTGCAGGATAAAAATACCGTCGTTATCGGCGGACTTATCGACGACAGTTTTACCGACACGAAATACAAGGTCCCTTGCCTTGGAGACGTGCCGGGCCTGAAATGGCTGTTCAGCACAATTTCCTTGTCACGCGAAAAAACCAATCTTTTTGTATTTCTTACGCCCCGTGTCATAAAAAATCCAATGGAAGCAGACGAGATTTACAAAAAGAAGAAAGAGCAAATAGAAAAAATAGAGGAAGGTAGCATCAAAATGTATAAAAGAGATACATACGAAAAAGAGCTTTTAAAGAAGCCTGACAGTGAAGAGACTGACAGCGACAAGCCTGGTGAGCCCGATGAAAAAGCATCTTCCGCAGATACTTAAAGAGAATTTTGGCGTTTCAGAAGAAGAATTTAATAAAATTAAAAGTATTAAAATTGAAAAGGGAGGAGATTTTGGGGAAATTTTCGTTCAAAAAAAGCTCATCACTGAAATGCAGTTTCTTGAAGCGTTAAGCATTCAGTATGACATTCCTCTGTGGCCTGATATTCCGGTTGATTGTATTGCGGACGATTTTACAAAGCGCGTGCCGATTCAATTTTTAAAAAAATATGTCATGGTTCCCCTGAAAGGGGGCAAGGCCGTAATGTCCGACAACCTGCCTCAACCTGAAACGCGAAACAGCCAGGACGATCCTGATATCTCCGGAGGCATTATTGCCGTAAATAATCCTTTGTATTTTCAGCCGGTAGATGATCTGTCCAGAATTCTGGGCGCAGGCGATTATAAGCTTGTACTTTCCACAAAGAACGCTATTTTATCTGCAATAAACATATCTTACGATTTTAGCAGAGATTCCGCGGAACAGCTTGTTCAGGATATGGAAGAGAACGGCAGTATGATTATTAATGAAATCGAAGATACGGCCGATCTTTTAGACGACATCAGCGACGCGCCGATTATAAAACTGGTGAACCATATCCTTACCCAGTCTATAAAAGCGCGTGCAAGCGATATACATATAGAACCGTACCAGGACAGCTTTAAAGTGCGTTACCGGGTGGACGGCATCCTCTACAATCTTCTTGCTCCTCCAAAATGGATACAGGCTGCTCTGATTTCAAGAATCAAGGTCATGGCAAAGATGAACATTGCTGAAAAACGCCTGCCTCAGGACGGCCGTTTTGAAGTCAAGATAGGTGATCAGGATATAGACGTGCGGGTTTCCACCATTCCGATATCGTTCGGCGAACGTGTGGTGCTAAGGCTTCTTAACAAGAGCGGTTCTTTGCTGAATTTGTCGGATATCGGGCTTGTTTCCGACAGGTTGAAACAGCTTGAGGAACTGATTGAATCCCCAAACGGTATTATTCTTGTAACAGGGCCTACCGGAAGCGGCAAGACAACTACGCTTTATGCGATTTTATCATCTATCAACAAGCCGGATATCAACATAATGACCATCGAAGATCCTGTTGAATATCAGATAAAAGGGATCAGTCAGATACAGGTCAATCCGAAAATTAGTCTTACCTTTGCCCGGGGGCTCCGATCGATAGTCAGACAGGATCCGGATGTTATACTTGTCGGCGAAATTCGGGATCGTGAAACGTCTGAAATTGCGGTCCAGTCAGCCCTGACCGGGCACCTTGTATTTTCCACGCTGCATACGAACGATTCCGCCGGCGCCATTACCCGTCTTGTAGACATCGGCGTAGAGCCTTTTCTCATTTCTTCATCGGTTTTGGCGGTTGTGGCACAAAGGTTGATCAGGGTTCTTTGCAGCGATTGCAAAGAGAAATACACGCCGGATGATATTGCCCTTAAAAGCCTGGGGATTGATCCGGACAGGATCAGGGGAAAGACTGTCTATAAGGCAAGAGGGTGCCCGAATTGTTTTAATACGGGTTACAGGGGGCGGATAGCCATTTTTGAAATAATGGTTATGAACAGCAGATTAAAGAGCTTGATACTCAAAGCCTATGACGCAAATCAGATTAAAAACGAAGCCCTGGGGATGGACATGATTACCCTGCGCGATGATGGAATTGAGAAAGTTTTAAAGGGGTTGACAACGATTGAAGAGGTGCTCAGGGTTACGCAATAACTTCCGTGATTTGTTAAATCGTTTTGTCTGGTTGGATCGCAAATGAAAAAAATAAGGTGTTATATAATCTCGGTATTGATGTTT
>JAUVKB010000011.1 GCA_030596405.1 Deltaproteobacteria bacterium | reverse complement strand
GGTATCGCCTTGTTATAATCTTCTTTTGCCTGATAAATCATCTTCTCTTTTTCCTGGACAGCCTGGTTAACCTCATTAAACGACGATTGTACTGGGCCGGGGACATTGGTTTTTTGCATCTCTATGGTTACAATACCTATTCCCGAATTTGCTTTGTCAAGCTCCTTTTGAAGGAGGTGTCTTGCTTCAACAGCTATCTCCTCCCGTTTGCTTATTACTTCATTAATACTTCTATCGCCGATCACAAGGCGCATGGCGGCTTCGGACATATCCAAAAGCAGTTTACGTACGTTCCTCACCTTAAAAAGGTAGTTGTAAGGATCTTTTATTTTGTACTGAACAATCCAGGGCACAAGCGCCACATTCAAATCGCCGGTGAGCATAAGAGACACATTCATACTTTCATTGCCGGATGAAAAACGGGTCGGGGCAGTTCTGGCAGACTGGAAACCGAACTCTTCCTTATATACACGTCTTACCTTTACTTTTGTTACCTTTTCGATACCTGCCGGCAGTTTGAAATTAAGACCCGGCTGACTGGTGCGGATGTATTTTCCAAACCTCTGGACAATCCCTACCTCATCTACTCCGACTGTAAAAAAGGTTGAGGAACCGAAAAATATAACGATGATAATAACAATCAGCAACGGTCCGCCCAATCCTCCGGGCAGTTTAAAGTTTTTAATCTTTTTCACAAATTCATCCACTTGAGGGGGAGGTCCGCCGCCCCTTCTTTGTTGTTGCGCCTTAAGTTTTTCCCAGTCCCAATTCATAATTATTGTCCTGTAAAATAAATTTATCTGGTTTGTCCAGCTAAATAAAATCGATCGACAGTGAATCAGTTTTGATCCAAATATTGTCTTATGTCAGAATAAAACGTTAGGAAGTGACAAATCTATCCAAAAGCTTTTTTTATTTAAGATACATAATTTTTTAAGTCAAGCAAAAAGCAACTCGGTGCAGAAACATTCCGATGTTTTTTAAAATCGTGTTGATGATTTAACCGTTTTGATATAAACTAAATAAAATATGTATACAAATCGAAAAAAAAATGGGGAATTTTCACATATCGGAAGCGTCATAAACAAGGTGCTGAAGGAATATCGATATGAAGCTGGTGACAAATTGGCGCAAATACGGAATCTGTGGGAACACATTGTAGAAAAAGATGTGGCGAAAAATGCCAGGCCTGCGGCATTTAAGGGGAAACGCATCGTGATAAATGTTTCAAGTTCTATCTGGATGCATCAGCTTCAATTTTCAAAAAAAGATATAATTAATAAAATCAACTATGCTCTTGGAGAAGATACAGTTGAGGAGATAAAATTTAAAATCGGGCGGGTATGAAGGATGAACTTACAGAAGACGCTTTTTTTAACGGCCGCATCAGGATCAAGCAGAATCGCTTTGGATACCGTTTTTCTGTTGATGCTGTCTTATTGGCCTTTTATGCGCGGCCCCGGCCCAAAGATACTGTGATTGATCTTGGTACCGGATGCGGTATTATCCCTTTAATACTGGCATATCGTAATCCTGAAACAAAGGTTTATGGGATTGAAGCGCAACAAGATCTTGCCGATATTTCCGCAATAAACATAGAAGAAAACCGCATGGGAAAACAGATTTCAATTTTCTGCATGGATATGAAAATTTTGACAAATGATATAATTCCCGGCCCGATCGATATAGCTATAAGTAACCCGCCTTACCGAAAAGTTAAATCAGGCAGGATCAATCCTGATCGGCAGAAGGCGATGGCAAGACACGAAATCAAAGCCACCCTTTTTGATGTTGTTGAAACCGCAAAACGGATGTTGCGTGTTTCAGGAAGGTTTGTCGTTATTTATCCGGCGGAGCGTTTAATAGATATTGTCACGCAAATGCGGGCTTCGGGCATTGAACCTAAATTTACCCGAATGATCCATTCGTTTGCAAATAAAGAGGCGAAGATGGTCTTGCTGGAAGGTATCAAGGGGGGGCGGCCCGGCATAAAAGTCGATCCTCCTTTGATTATTTACCGCGATGGCGGCTCGTACACGGATGAAGTAGAAAAGATGTTTTTGCCATAGAAACGGTTCGGTTCAACGTGAGCTGACCGACGGAAAAGGGCAAGGTGATCTGAATGTGTCTGCACTGCTTTTTTCAGGGTCTTGAGTTGACATTTATATTTTGTTGTTTTAGATAATCTCGCTCTTTTTTGTATTTTTTAAGCAGACATAAACTAAGCAGACATAAACAGGGGTGATAGCCGTCGAAATCATTAAAACAGTTAAAGAGATGCAAAAACACTCGGATCGATCGCGACTTTCCGGTAAAACCATAGTCCTTGTGCCGACCATGGGCTTTTTTCATGAAGGCCACCTGTCATTGATGAGAAAAGGGCGAAAGATTGGAGATGATCTGGTAGTAAGTATCTTTGTAAACCCGGCCCAATTTGCTCCGGGAGAAGATTTTGAATCATATCCAAGAGCTTTTGAGAGGGATATCGGCCTTGCGGCAAAAGAGGGTGCGGACGTAATTTTTGTTCCTGATGAAAAAGAACTTTATCCCGATGGATTTCAAACCTATATAAATCTTGAAGAACTTCCAAAACATCTTTGCGGGATTTCAAGGCCGGTTTTTTTCAGAGGCGTTGCGACTGTTGTTTCAAAACTGTTTAATATTGTCAAACCCGATATTGCAATATTCGGTCAGAAGGATTACCAGCAAGTGGTTGTTATACGCCGGATGGTTAAAGATATGAATTTTGACATCGAAATTGTCGATGTCCCGACGTTTAGAGAACCGGACGGTCTTGCCATGAGTTCGCGAAACAGTTATTTAACGGATAAAGAGCGTGATTATGCGAGGTCTCTTTTTAAGTCATTAAAAACGGCGCAAACCTTGCTTAAGGACAGGACAAATGACGCGTCAAAAATCATCGGCGCTGCATCCAGGATAATAGAGTCCTGTCCGGAAACGGTAATAGATTACATTTCAATTTTCGATCCTGAGACACTTGTCGATATGAAGACGATTGACAGGCCGGCGCAGATGGCGCTTGCCGTTAAAATAGGTAAAACCCGGCTGATTGATAATATGAGGCTGCGGTCGTAAAAAAAACAGACATTTTTTCTCTTTGAATATGACCGGGAATATACCGGGAATATGACCGGGAAAAAAGCAAAGGAGAGATTTTATGAGTAAGGAGAGATTTTTTTTCACATCTGAATCCGTTACTGAAGGGCATCCTGATAAAGTGGCTGACACTATTTCAGATTCCATTCTCGATGCGATTATCAGGGAAGATAAAAATTGCAGAGTAGCATGTGAGACGCTTGTAACGACCGGGCTGGCAGTTATTGCCGGAGAAATTTCCACCAGTTGTTACGTTGATATGCCTGGGGTTGTTCGGGAAACCATACGTGAAATAGGGTACCATTCATCCCAGATGGGTTTTGACTGGCAGACCTGTTCGGTACTGACCAGCATCGACCATCAATCGCTCGATATTGCCCAGGGAGTAAACACGGATGAAGGGCTTTTCAAGGAACAGGGCGCCGGAGATCAGGGGCTTATGTTCGGTTATGCCACAGATGAGACACCTGAACTTATGCCCATGCCTATAATGTTTGCTCATAAGTTAAGCAGACGTCTTGCCAAAGTCAGAAAGAACGGTTCACTTGATTTTCTCAGGCCTGACGGTAAAACCCAGGTAACGGTAGAATATGAAAACGGTAGTCCTTTACGTGTCGATACGGTTGTCATTGCCGCGCAACACAAGCCGGATATAGCCCATGAAGAGTTGAAAGAAGAAATCATCGAAGAAGTTATTAAAAAAGTTATCCCAAAGGAGATGACAGACGGTGACACCCGTTATCTGGTAAACGCAACAGGAAAATTTGTCATCGGAGGTCCGATGGGAGATTGCGGCATGACAGGCCGGAAGATTATTGTTGACACTTATGGGGGGCAGGGAAGTCATGGGGGCGGATGTTTTTCCGGAAAAGATCCTTCCAAGGTGGATCGCAGCGCTTCTTATATGGCCAGGCACGTTGCCAAAAATATTGTTGCGGCCGGTGTTTCGAAAAAATGTGAAGTACAGTTGGCCTATGCCATAGGCGTGGCAAAACCTGTTTCCGTAATGATCGACTTTATGGGAACCGGCAAGGCGCCCAAAGAAAGGGTTTTAAAAATAGTTGATGAGATTTTTGATTTCAGGCCTGCCGCAATCATTGAATATCTTGACCTTTTGAGGCCCATTTATAAGAATACCGCGGCTTATGGGCACTTTGGACGTGTTGAACCTGAGTTTACATGGGAAAAAACCGATATGGCAGGAATTATCAGGGAAAAAGCCGGATTATAATAGTTAAATTAATACCGTATCTTATGAATAAGGAGATAATAAATAATGGATTTTGACGTTAAGGATATCAAACTTGCAGCCGAAGGCGCATTACGTATCGAATGGGCCAATCAGACCATGAATGTTTTAAACCGCATCAAAGAAAGGTTTGAAAGAGAAAAACCCTTAAAAGGGGCACGTCTTTCCGCATGTCTTCATGTCACAACTGAAACCGCCTCCTTAATGCAGACTTTAAAAGCCGGCGGAGCTGAAGTTTTTCTTTGTGCCTCAAACCCGCTTAGCACCCAGGACGATGTGGCGGCATCCCTTGTTGAAAACGATCAGATCCCTGTTTTTGCCATCAAGGGGGAGGATAACGATACCTATTACAAACATTTGAATTCAGTTTTGGATGCAAAACCTTTATATACAATGGATGATGGAGCCGACCTTGTTTCAACGCTTCATGCTGAACGATCAGAACTCATCAGCGGCGTATCAGGAGGTACGGAGGAAACCACTACAGGGATTATCCGGCTCAAAAGCATGGCGGCAGACGGTGTTTTAAAATACCCGATCATAGCGGTAAATGATGCCCGCACAAAACATCTGTTTGACAACCGGTACGGCACAGGCCAAAGCACCATCGATGGAATCATTCGCGCAACAAACCGGTTAATTGCGGGAAGCAGTTTTGTGGTTTGCGGTTATGGGTGGTGCGGCAGGGGTCTTGCCATGAGAGCCCGCGGAATGGGAGGAAATGTTATTGTAACCGAGGTCGATTCCGTTGCGGCGCTTGAAGCGGTTATGGATGGTTTTACTGTTATGCCGATTATGGAAGCAGCAAGAACAGGGGATATTTTCTGCACGGTAACCGGCAACATCAACGTGATAAGTAAGGAGCATTTCCAGGAAATGAAAGACGGCGTTATAGTATCCAATTCCGGTCATTTTAACGTTGAACTGGATCTTAAAGGGCTTAAAAGCATTACAAAATCATCAAGGGTTATAAGGCCTTTTGTGGAAGAGCATGTCATTGAAAACGGAAGACGGATCAATGTGCTTGGCGAAGGGAGGTTGATCAATCTTGCCGCGGCCGAAGGTCATCCGTCAAGTGTTATGGACATGAGTTTTGCCAATCAGGCCCTTAGTATCGAATATATGATAAAAAATGAGATACCCCTTGAAAATACCGTATACCCCGTGCCCGAAGAAATTGACCTGAAAATTTCCGAAGAAAAACTGGCGGCCATGGGTGTTGCTATCGATACGCTTACCGCTGAGCAGAAAAAATATCTGGAATCCTGGGATATCGGGACTTGATGGGTGTTTGCACAAAAAGCGTTGAACCCGATTTTTTAGTTTAGGGTTAAAATATTAAAATAACTATGTCTGTCCGGGAAGATTTCGAGGAACGTGAAAAAAGCTTTATGTCTCCTTTTGGCTGTTTAAGCTCTCAGTCAAAGGGACGCATGAAAAAGGAAGATGACTGCCCGATACGCACGGTTTTTCAGCGTGACAGGGACAGAATTGTCTATTCCAATGCTTTTCGCAGGTTAAAGCATAAAACACAGGTTTTTCTGTCTCCTTTGGGTGATCACTACAGAACCCGCCTTACCCATACTTTGGAAGTAGCGGAAATAGCCAGAACGATCGCACGGGCTATGCGTCTGAACGAGGATTTGACCGAAGCTATTGCTCTTGGGCATGATCTGGGTCATACACCGTTTGGGCATGGTGGTGAAGTCATTCTCAAGGAAATATTTTCACAGGATTTTTCACATAGTGAACAGAGCCTGCGTGTTATTGATGTGCTGGAAAATAAGGGCAGGGGGCTTAACCTTACCCATGAGGTTCGTGACGGGATTTTGAAACATTCAAAGGGGATCGGCCGGATTATTCCCGATAATTCCGATGAGCTGGCATACACGGTTGAAGGAAGATTAGTGCGGATTGCCGATATTATGGCCTACGTAAACCATGATTTAGACGATGCCGTACGCAGCGGTGTGATAAGCATGAATCAGGTGCCTGATTCATGCCTGTCTGTTATCGGACGTTCGCATTCGGAACGTGCGACAACTTTGATCAAAGATGTCATATTCTCGAGCAAAGTTTGCCAAGACAAGCTGAGCCTGCGTTTTAGTGATAAAGTATATGCCGCCCTGACAACTTTAAGAGAATTTCTCTATGAAAATGTTTATCGTTCATACGAGGTGCATAAAGAATTTGTAAAAGCCAAAAAGATTTTGTCTGAACTTTACATTTACCTGTTAAATAACAAAGAATCCCTTGGTGAAATATTTGTGGATATGGAGATGGAGGCATATGATGATTTTACTGCCCAGCCGATTGAGAGAGTTGTTTGCGATCTGATCGCCAGTATGACGGATAGATATGCTTTGGCTTTATACACAAAAATATTTTTCCCTTCCCCGCTTGTTTAAATGGTGGTCTGATGGTTTTGTCCTTTGAAGCAATCAGGTTACTGCCTGCAAAGTATGCCCCTTTTTTAGACAAACTCGCCATGATTTATGAGGACATGGATCGTGATTACAAAACGGCTTCAGACTATTATGGCTTTATTTGCAGCGGTTGCAGGGATAATTGCTGTTACACCCGTTTCTATCATCATACTTTTTTGGAATACCTGTATATACTCAAGGGATACAATGGGCTGGAACATGACAAAAAAAGCGAAATTAAAGACAGGGCATTAGAGGTTACCGGAAAAACCGTTGAGGCTGACAAAAAAGGGAGCCCCGTCCGGTTGATGTGTCCGCTTAATTTTGATGGTTTGTGCATACTGTATGACTTTCGTCCAATGATATGCAGATTGCATGGTATCCCGTATGAACTTTTAAAACCAGGACAGAGTGTGACATACAGCCCCGGATGCGAAGCGTTTATGACACAGTGCAAAAGCAAAGATTACTTTACGTTTGACCGGACCCGCTTTTATATAAAGATGTCCAGACTGGAAAGAGAATTAAGACAGGCAATCGGTGTTGGACAAAAAATTAAATTAACCATAGCACAGATGGTGACATGAAATATGTTGATATAAGCAAGATCGACAAACTCCCGGGCAGAAGGCTTGGAGATAATGACACGTTTTCATTCCGCTGTCATTCCCGGATAGATTGTTTTAATCTGTGTTGTCGGAATCTTAATCTTTTTTTGTATCCGTATGATGTAATACGTCTTAAAAACAGGCTCGGCATATCTTCAGATCAGTTTCTTGACAAATATGCAGATATTGTTCTTCGGGAATCAAATTTTTTCCCTGAAGTGATGCTGAGGATGTCGGAAAATGAAGAGAAAACCTGCCCGTTTTTGAATGAATCCGGCTGCCTGGTATATCCGGATCGACCGGATTCCTGCCGCACTTTTCCAGTGGAACAAGGGATTTTTTTTGATGAAAAAACAAAACAGACAAGGTTGCTCCATTTTTTCAGGCCCCCTGATTTCTGTCTGGGCCGCCATGAAAACAAGGTGTGGACAAGTAAAACATGGGCCAAAGATCAACAGTCTGTTGTATATAATCAAATGACTATCCTGTGGGCGGGGTTAAAGCGGATGTTCCAGACCGATCCGTTTGGCGGACAAGGGTTAAACAGCCCGGAAGGAAAGATGGCTTTCATGGCTGCCTACAATATAGACAAATACCGTGATTTTGTTTTTAACAGCAGTTTTTTGAAAAGATATAAGGTTAAATCGGATGTAATAAAAAAAATCCGTATAGATGATGCTGAGTTAATGAAACTAGGTTTTAAGTGGATAAAGCTTTATCTGTGGGGAATAAAGACAAAACAGATCAGGCCCAAAATTTAAAGAACACCTTTCGGCATCTGCTCTACCTTTTCACCTCCCAGCACATATCCACCGTCAAGCCGCAATATGTTTCCCGTCATAAACGGCGCATCCTTAAGGAGAAAAAGGACGGCCTTTATTGCGTCATCGACAAGACCTGTTCTGCCTAACAGGGTGTGATTGATGACAGACCGCTTCTGTTCCTCGCCTAGCAACCCCCATCCCCTGGTTTGCTCCCCATGCCTGGTTTCAATTATGCCGAGCATGATTTCATTGACACGTACCTGGGGTGCACCGATACGGGCCCATGTTTCGGTCAAAAGTGATATGCCGCGGTTTGCCGCAGCATACGCGTCATTGAAAATATAAGCGGCAGGTCCGGTTCTTCCGACGATTCCCGCAATAGATGAAAAATTTATGACCACACCATCGCCTGATGCTTTAAGATATGGAATGGCCGATTCAAATACCCACCTTTTTGAACGCAGGGTGGTTTCAATTTCAAGATCCCATTGTTCACGCACATACGGTCCATGAACCACGGGCCATCCCCCCCGTTCGATATTGTTGATCAGAATATCGAGACGGCCGAAATGATCCATGACTTTTTTTATTAACCCTGGTATCGCTTCGGTATCTAACAGGTTTGTTTTAACAATAAGATGCTCTTTGCCGGTTTTGGAAAAGTCCTGCTTCATTTTTTCGACATGTTCTTCCCAGTCAAAATAGTTCGCAGCAACTTTTACACCTTCATCGGCAAGCGCAAGCCCTATGCCCTTTCCGATACCTTTAACAGCTCCAAGTACCAGAGCTACCTTGTCGTTAAGCTCCATGATTAAAGTTGTTCCCTTATAAGAATATAGATTAGAGTTGTTTTGAATGAAAAAGGGTATGAGTTATCCATTTAAAGGCAAATTTTAAAAGAGCTTCATCATCGTTTATTACGGCATCAAAAGCCTTGGAATCCAGGTTAAAGTCGTCGGCAATCCCTTTGTCCGAAATATGCTTTCTAAACGTATCGATATCATAAAGCGCCAAATAAAAAAGGTGTCTTGACTTAATGTCCAACTGCCCGGGCATCAATCTGTTTTTCAAGCTGATGATCTCCATAAGCAAATCATTTGATTCATTATACGGTGAAATGCCCTGGCTTTCGATCCATTCCCTCACTGTTTGGTCTTGTACTGTTTGGTTTTTTCCATGGGCAAATCCAAGACAATGCGGTTCTTTAAGCAGCATGTACTGTTCGGTTATTTCACCTGTTTCCCTTGACCTTGATACAAGTCTGGCCAGTGGATACATGCGGCATGATGAAGGGCGGTTTTCATAGACGCTGCAACCTGACGATGTTACAAAAGGGCATTTTAATTTTGAAGCGTAATCCGCCTTTAACGTAATGATCGGAAGCCCGGATTCAGGCCCTGTGTGCTGACTGGTATAGCGTTCGATAAACAGATTGGATGGGATGCCGAGACTGTTCTTAAGACGCAGGATATCGTAAGGTGTAAGGAACTGATTCAGGTCTTTGCAGCATTCATTGAAACAAGGCACATCTTTTGAACACGAAAACGTGAAAGTATCGTCGATTAGCAGGGGAGTCATGTTGTTATTCATGAAAAAGTTATCCTTTTTAAGTTCAATTACGGTAAATATTCCTCTTGATTTTTTTAACTTTTTTATATAAAAGTCACATTTTTGTTTAATATAATGAAGACATGAAAATCAAGATAAAATTTAAACCGAATTAGGAATATCGTTTAATGGATCAAGTCTGTGAAGTTTTACGGTATTACCACTATTAATAGTGTGCCGAACAGTTTTACTCTTCCTGGATATTGAAGTATATAAAATTTTATGGCGGCAAAACACATTCGAAAGATTTTGAGCAAATATTTTAAAATTTGTTTAAGCAAAAGTTCTTGACAAGCAAAATATTGGATGATATTAAATTTTATTTGAGTATAATCTGTGTTATGGTTTTGATTTTAAAAGATATTTAGGATGATTTATGGTAAAAATTAGAGCATGATTTAATGCTGTTGGAAAAAAGATAACAACCTGTTTTGGTGGCTATTTATCAAGATAAATTTTGGATAAATTAGCCCAAAAAATTATTTTAGGAAGGGAGGTGCAAACGACTTAAAATATATTGTACCATACTTGTGAATAAAGGAAATTGTAATACGATAATTTATAAAAATTTAGGAGGGATAATAGATGCCAAGTTTTGTAATTGCTGAAAAATGTGATGGCTGCAAAGGTGGCGACAAGACAGCTTGTATGTACATTTGTCCTAACGACTTGATGGTTCTCGATCCTAATGCCATGAAGGCATACAATCAAGAACCTGATCAGTGTTGGGAATGTTTTTCATGTGTAAAAATTTGTCCTACCCAGGCCATTGAGGTAAGAGGCTATTCCGACTTTGTGCCTCTGGGAAGCAGTGTTATGCCGATGCTGGGTACTGAAGATGTTATGTGGACATGTAAGTTCAGAAATGGTCTCATTAAACGTTTTAAGTTCCCCATCCGAACAACCCCTGAAGGCGCTGCCAATGCCTATCCTGACTTGAAAGGCAAGGATCTTGACAGTGAACTTCTTTCAACTGAAGAGGCTGACGGAACGACGTTGAAAACACCTATCGCCATTGCTTAGGCAGATTTGGAATTTTAAAAGAGTTGTGAAAAACTATTCAGATTATGAATTATCTATTTTTGTAAGGAGGATATAATATGGCATTACCGAATAAACCTTTAGGTGAGCTCAAGGCCGTAAGAGATCCGGAAGTTGAAGAGCGTGAAGTCGATATTCTTATTGTCGGCGGTGGCATGGCAGCTTCCGGGACAGCTTTTGAGATTAAAAAATGGGCCGGCGACGATGTAAAGATTCTTTTGTGCGACAAGGCCGCCATGGAGCGAAGCGGCGCTGTGGCCCAGGGTCTGTCGGCTATTAATACATATATCGGTGAAAACACAGCTGACGATTACGTCCGCATGGTTAGAAACGACTTGATGGGCATTGTACGTGAAGACCTTATCTTTGACCTTGGTTCTCACATTGACGATTCCGTTCATCTGTTTGAAGAGTGGGGCCTTCCTATCTGGAAAAAAACCGATGACAATAAAAACCTTGACGGTAAAAAAGGTCAGAAGCTGGGCACGTTAAAAGGCGGAGCAAAACCGGTTCGCACCGGTAAATGGCAGATCATGATCAACGGCGAATCTTATAAAAGGATCGTTGCCGAAGCCGCCAAGCTGGCCCTTGGTGAAGATAACATTTTAGAGCGTGTTTTTATTGTTGAACTTCTTCTTGACGCAAACAAAGAGAATCAGGTTGCCGGTGCAGTAGGCTTTTCCGTTCGTGAAAACAAGATTTACATTATTAAATGCAAAACCATGATGGTTGCCTGCGGCGGAGCTGTTAACATCTATCAGCCCAGAAGCGTCGGCGAAGGAAAAGGACGCGCATGGTATCCCGTATGGAATGCAGGTTCCACATATACAATGTGCATGAAGGTAGGCGCAGAGCTTACAATGATGGAAAATCGTTTCACCCCGGCGCGTTTTAAAGATGGTTACGGACCTGTCGGCGCATGGTTCTTGCTGTTTAAGGCCAAAGCATTAAACGGTCTTGGTGAAAATTATGCGGCAAGCGATGCTGCCAAGGCGGAACTGGCAAAATATGCGCCTTATGGAACCGCAGCGGTTACACCTACCTGTCTGCGTAATCACCTGATGCTTTTTGAGATGAAAGCAGGACGCGGCCCGATCGAGATGGATACTGTATCAGCTCTTGCCGAGCTCGGCAAAACCATGAACAAGAAAGAACTCAAGCATCTTGAGTCTGAAGCCTGGGAAGATTTTCTTGACATGACCTGCGGCCAGGCCAATCTCTGGTGCGCGACAAATACTGAGCCTGAAAAGAAAAATTCCGAAATCATGCCTACAGAACCCTATCTGCTTGGTTCTCACTCAGGCTGCTGTGGTCTTTGGGCCTCAGGACCTGATTTTGACTGGGTCCCTGATTCATATAAGATCAAGGCGGACAACGGCAAGATTTATAACCGTATGTTGACGGTTAACGGTCTGTTTACCGCGGGCGACGGAGTCGGTGGATCAGGCCATAAGTTTTCATCCGGTTCACATGCTGAAGGACGTATTGCAGCAAAATCTATGGTAAGATATGTTCGTGATCATGCTGATTTTACTCCTGCCTTGAGCCAGACAAAAGAAGAACTGGTGGACATGGTTTACAAACCTGTAAGATTATATCTTGACAACTGTGAGTATACCACTGCAGAAGATATCAATCCTGAGTACATTAAGCCGGCCGGCATGGCTTTGCGGCTTATGAAAGCCACCCATGAGTACGGCGCCGGCACGGCAACATATTATCAGACTTCCAGCAGGTCGCTTGAGGTCGTCATGGATCTGCTTGCTACCATGCGTGAGGACTGTGAAAAGCTTGCCGCAGGAGATGTGCACGAACTTATGAGATGCTGGGAAATTGAACACAGAATCTGGACGGTTGAGGCTCATCTGCGTCACATCCAGTATCGTAAAGAAACACGTTATCCCGGATTCTACTATCAGGCGGATTATCCCGGACAGGATGATGAAAACTGGTTTGCTTTCGTAAATTCCAAGTATGACACGAAAGCTGGGGCATGGGATGTGTTCAAGAGGGATTATATCAAGATTATTCCTGACTAAAAACAGATCGGCCCGATTTAGCTGATTTATTTTGGTTTAGCCGATCAATATAACCTCCAGGTGCCTAAAGGCGCTTGGAGGTTTTTAGTATCATCATTTGAAATATAGATTAACAGAAATAGAAATTTAATAATGCACGGAGGGATAGCATGACAGAAGACAAAGCAGCCCTTGCTAGTGGAAGCATTCTGGTAGTTGGAGGGGGAATCAGCGGTTTGACCACTGCCCTTGAAGCTGCCGAAGTGGGGTACGAGGTGTTTTTGGTCGAAAAAAATCCTTACCTGGGCGGAAGAGTAGCGCAATTGAATCAATATTTCCCGAAGCTATGTCCTCCCACATGCGGACTTGAGATCAATTTCAGAAGAATAAAGGATAATCCATTAATAAAAGTTTTTACTTTGGCCGAGGTTGAGAAGGTCGATGGAACTCCAGGCAGTTATAATGTGGCCATAAAAATCAATCCCAGGTATGTAAATGAAAATTGCACCTGTTGCGGCGAATGTGAAAAGGTTTGCCGGACAGAGATTGACAGTGAATTTAATTTTGGGATGAACAAAGTCAAAGGCGCTTACCTGCCTTGTGAAATGGCTTTTCCCGCACGATATGTCATCGACCCGCAGATCATAGGAACAGATGATGCAAAACAATGTATGCAAGCGTGTAAATATGACGCTGTTGATCTTGACATGGCTGCAAAGACCATCAACCTGAATGTCGGCGCCATTGTGTGGTCAACAGGATGGGAGCCGTATGACGCAACAAAGATAGAGAATCTTTGCTTCGGCAAGTATCCGAACATCGTGACTAATATGATGGTGGAAAGGCTTGCTTCTCCCAACGGGCCTACAAAGGGCAAGATTCTCCGCCCGTCAGACGATAAAGAGCCTGAAAGCATTGCGTTTGTCCAGTGTGCGGGATCGCGTGATGAGAACCATCTTCCCTATTGTTCCTATATATGTTGTATGGCGTCTTTAAAACAGACGACATATATCAGGGAACAGTACCCAAATGCCAAAATATACATCTTCTACATCGACGTCAGGGCTCCGGGCCAGCGGTATGAAAAATTTTATAAAAAGATTAAAGAAGATGAAAATGTTTTTATGATCAAAGGCAAGGTCGCAGAGGTCAGTGAAGATCCCGGCACCAAAAATATTACCGTGGTGGCGGAAAATGCCGTGACAGGGGAAAAGGTCAGGCAGCCGGTTGAAATGGTTGTGCTTGCAACAGGAATGCAGCCGACAACAGCAGGACTCAAGCTGCCCGCTGATCTGAAATATAATGCCGATGGGTTTATTATAAACGATTTTGAAAAGGGCGGTATGTTTGCGGCAGGATGTGCCAATAAACCGGCTGATGTTGTATCTTCCAATCAGAATGCAACCGGCATGGCCCTAAAAGCGATTCAAACCCTGGTGAGGAGGTAGGAGGTTACCATGGATAAAAAATACGGCGTATATGTCTGCACAGGTTGTGGAATCGGAGATGCCCTTGATATCGAAGGGTTGTGTGATGTGCCGGAGGAGGAAGGGCTTCCCGTTACAACCCATCCTTTCCTTTGCGGAAAGGATGGAATCGAGCTTCTAAAAAAAGATATTAAAGAAAAAGGGACAAACACCCTGGTTATTGCAGGCTGTTCCAGGCGGGTTAATTTTGACGTCTTTAATTTTGACGGCTGTATTGTGGACAGGGTTAATTTAAGGGAACAGGTGGTATGGTCGCACCCAAGGTCGGAATATCCCGCCCTGACGGAAGAACAAAAAGACGATGAGGAACATTTTGACAGGCTTCAGATGCTGGCCGAAGATTATCTGAAAATGGGCATGGCAAAGGTTGAAAAAATAGATTTGCCCGAAGCCTTTAAACTGGAGACTCTCAGTAGAAAAATTCTGGTTATAGGCGGCGGCATAACGGGAATATCGGCTGCTCTTGATGCTGCCAAGACCGGTTATGAGGTAACTATTGTTGAAAAGGGGTCGTCTCTTGGCGGGTATGCGTCAAAACTCCGCAAGCAGCTTCCCTTGCAGGATCCTTATGAAGAACTGATCCCTCCGGTTATTGATGCCAAGATAAAAGAGGTTGAAGCAAATTCAAAAATATCCGTAAAAACAGAAACAATAGTCGCCCGGATTGCCGGTCAGCCGGGTGATTTTACCGTTACCCTTAAAAAACCGGGAGAGACCACCGAATTTGACGTGCCGTATCCTTTGCCTGATGAAATGAAGGTCGATGAAAACGGCAAAGAGCTCGATGTGGAACAGTTAAATGAAGTTTATAATGAATACAACAAGGGAAAACAGGATATTCTTACCCTTGATCCCGACGGCGAACTGTTCGGCGCCGTAATCCTTGCCGCGGGCTGGAAACCCGTTCAACTTGAAGGGGATGAGTTTGCGCACCTCGGCTTTGGAGAGATTGAGGATGTTGTGACAAATGATCAGTTTGAGGCGCTTGCCGCAAAGGGAAAGATTGTAAGGCCCTCTGACGGAAAGGAAGCGCAAACGGTTGTTTTTGTTCAGAGCCCAGGCAAAGGGGATGATGACAGTGATTTTGATTATACCGGTTCGGTTACAAGTCTTGTGTCGCTTAAGCAGGCCAAGTATGTGCGTGAAGATTATCCTGACGGCAAGGCGTATGTCATTTATCAGCATATGCGCACTCCGGGTCTTTTGGAGAATTTTTACAAGAGTATCCAGCAGGATGAGGGGATTTTCCTGTCAAAAGGCGAGGTTGTCACCGTATCCAAAAACGGCGACGGATTGATTATTGAAGCGGACAACACGCTTTTGGGTGAAAAGATCAAGATTAAAGCCGATATGGTGGTGCTTGCCACAGGCATGGTTCCGGCCACTGTTGATGATCCCGTGGTCAACCTGGCCTACAGGCAGGGTCCGGGCTTTCGTGACATAGGGCTTTTTAACGGATATGTCGATTCGAATTTTATCTGTTTCCCATATGAAACCCAGAGAACAGGCATTTATGCCGCAGGATGCATACGCCGCAGCATGACAATGGAGGAATCGATCGAAGATGCTACCGGTGCTGCCCTTAAAGCGATTCAATGTTTGGAATCGGTAAACAGAGGCGTTTCCGTGCATCCTAGATCCGGCGATATGACGTTTCCTGATTTTTTCTTCCAGAGATGTACACAGTGCAAGCGATGTACTGAGGAATGTCCTTTTGGCGCTCTTGATGATGATGAAAAGGGAACACCCAAGCCGAATCCTACCAGGTGCAGACGGTGCGGCACCTGCATGGGCGCATGCCCGGAACGTATCATAGGGTTTGCCGATTATAATATCGACAGTGTAGGGTCTATGGTTAAAGCCATAGGCGTTCCTTCGGAAGACGATTATGATGAACCGCCTTTCAGGGTTCTTTGTCTGGTTTGTGAAAATGATGCTTATCCTGCTCTGGATATTGCGGGTCTAAACAGGTTGACCTATTCTGCGGACGTCCGTTTTATTCCGGTAAGATGTCTTGGTTCTGTAAACGTAATCTGGATCAAGGATGCTCTTGCACAGGGCATGGACGGAGTTTTTCTTTTGGGCTGCAAGCATGGCGATGACTACCAGTGCCATTTTGTCAAGGGAAGTGAGCTTGCCGAGATAAGAATGGAAAAGATCGGAGACGCGTTATCGAGTCTGGCCCTGGAACAAGAACGGGTAGCGCAATTTGAGATTGCCATTGATGAATATGACAAGCTTCCACAAATAATAAATGATTTTGTGGAGGTGATTGAAGGCCTGGGCCCGAACCCGTTCAAAGGGTTTTAACTGATATCTTATAATGATACTGTCAAGTCAGGAGGCATAATTATGACAGATAGATACCTTGTCGAACCAGACATGGATTTTGTTAAGGAAGTTGTCGGGCTTGGAGGCGATACTTTAAAAAAGTGTTTTCAATGCGCGACATGTTCGGTGGTCTGTCCTATTTCCCCGGATACCAAGCCGTTTCCCAGAAAGGAAATGATTGCGGCATCCTGGGGTCTTAAAGACAAACTCGTAGGCAATGGAGATATATGGCTGTGCCATAATTGCGGCGATTGTTCAACCATGTGTCCCCGCGGTGCAAAACCCGGTGACGTGTTAGGCGCCATCCGTTCTTATGCAATTACCGAGTATGCAGTGCCGAAAGCTTTGGGAAAAGCTGTAAATGATCCCAAAAAATTACCGGTTCTTTTGGCTGTTCCCGCAGTTCTATTTGCATTGCTGGCCTTGATTACCGTTGTTTTCAGCGGCGTGATGACCAGTATTTTCGATGTAATCGGGCTTGAATGGTCACACGGGGGCCATGATGTGCTTGCCCATGCAAATTTTATTTCCACATGGTTTGTAGACCTTGTTTTTATACCCCTTACCGGCTGGGTTGTTGTAATCTTCGCACTGGGACTTAAAAGGTTTATACGCGATATTCATGATAATGCCGTGCTTGAAGGCAAAACCGACAAGAAAGAAATTGACATTAAAGAATTTTTACAAGCTTTTGTCCGTGTTTTGCCGACAATCATAAAACACGAAAAGTTTTCTGAATGCAGCGAAAACAAGGATCGCACCACTGCACATCTTATGGTTCTTTATGGGTTCATAGGACTTTTTATTGTTACAAATATTTTCTTTTTTGTGTTGTATATATTTCATATCCCCGGCCCTTATTCACAGCTGAATCCGGTTAAATGGCTCGCCAATGTCGCTGGTATTTCTCTGATTATCGGGAGTATCCTTATGATAAAAAGCCGGCTGGCAAAAAAAGATCAGTCATCTACCTATAAGGACTGGTTTCTAATAGGGCTTGTTCTGGCATTGGGGCTGACCGGCATGCTTACCGAGATGACAAGGCTTGCCGGGACGGCTTTTCTTACCTATTTACTATACTATATTCATCTTGTTTGTGTGTTCTGTTTGTTTGCATACCTGCCGTTTTCAAAACTTGCTCACCTCGTATACAGGACTGTAGCCATGACATATGCTGAATATGGAAAAAGAACGTAAATAATAGCATTTAATAAAGAGCAAATTTAATAAAAAAGGGAAATGTCATCAGACATTTCCCTTTTTGTTTTTAAACAAATGTTATTTGCCGTGCTTATTGGCCTGTTGCAGCGCCGTGCAGTTTGATTTCAACTTTTTCAGTAAGTCCTTTGTAGTATTCTCTGAGTATTTCAAGAACTTCTTCACGTCCAAAGTGATCCGGGATCGTGGTCCCTTCTGAAAGACCCTTGCGAAGCATGGTTCCGCTTAAGAGTACTCTGTCTTCCTTGCCGTGAGGGCAGGTTCTCATAGATGCCATGCCATCGCATTTGAAGCAGTAAAAAGTCCAGTCAATCTTTAATGGATCGCAAAGCAATGCATGCCCAGGCACTTTACAAACATCTTCCAATTTAGTGTAAGGAATTTTGTCAAATATAGTCTGAGCTTCAAACATGCCGTAAAAATCACCGACGCCTGCGTGATCACGTCCTATGATCATGCGTGAGCAGCCGTAATTTTGACGGAAGGTTGCGTGGAGCAATCCTTCTCTTGGGCCTGCATAACGCATATCCAGAGGGTATCCGCCCTGTACGACATTTTCTTCAACAAAGTAATTTTTAACAAGTGCATCGATACATTTAACCCGGACATCTGCTGGAATATCACCTGGTTTAAGGTTTCCCACAAGAGAATGGATGTATACGCCGTCGCAAACTTCAACTGCAATTTTGCAAAGATATTCGTGCGACCTGTGCATCGGGTTTCTCAACTGAAGCGCCGCGACTTCCGTCCATCCACGGTCCTCAAATATTTTACGAGACTCTTCAGGCCTCATATAGATTCCAGCGTATTTAACCGGGAATTCACCTTCGCTTAAAACCTTGACAGGACCTGCAAGGTTGACATCTTTCTGATTCATAACCATTTGAACGCCGGGATGATCATCTTTGGCAATCTTCCAGAATTCCTCGGCCGTAGGAGTTCCTTCGCCCATATACACTTTTTCGCACTCAAACTTTTTGTCCGCTTCGGTCATTTCAAATTTCTCGGTGACCTTCATGGTTGCCATGATTTCGTCGCTTTCGGGATCGTAGAGCGCTATTTCATCGCCAGTGTTAATGGCGTCGGCATCTTCTTTTGAGGCTGAAAGCGTAACAGGAATAGGCCAGAATGTTCCATCCGTAAGAAGGAAGTTTTCGCAAACCCCTTTCCAGTCGGCTTTTGTCATAAAACTGGTAAGCGGACTGAATCCGCCTATTCCCATCATAATAAGATCTCCATTCTCACGAGGAGAGATAGAGATTTTTTTAAGACCCGCAGCTTTTTTCTTTTCTGCCTCTAGTTCGGCTCCTTCAAGCAAGCAGCAGGTCAAGCCCTTTCCGCCATGAGGTGGAATTAAATTCGACATTTGTTTCCTTCTCCTTTCTAAATAATTGATTTTATTAAAGTTCCGACATGCTATCAAAACAGCATATTAATATTCATGACCGTTTTAAAATATAATTAATAATAATTTACAAACTGTTTGTCAAGATCAATATTGAAACGGCCCAGGGGCAACGCATGTAAATATTATAAAGTTCCTATCCTTCCGGCACAGGTATCAATCAACTGAACATGACGTTCTCTAAATATTTTGTATCCATAGCCGCATTCAACCTTTTTGTTTTTACGCTACCTTTAAATGTTTTATTATTCCGGAGTAAATTCAAGGCAATGTGTCGTATTGCAGCAAAATTTTCCGGTGCAGCTCCTTTTCTTATTCGGCTTTCATCTTCCCTGAATGCAATATCCAATATGAATTTCTGTCTATGTGTTTGACGTTCCATAGGAACGGGAACGTGATGAATTTATCTGCAGCCGGTCATATCTATAATCCATAGCGCCCAAGAAAAAACAAAATCAGCATTTAGACAGTATAAATTACTTGACAGACATATTTTTTGGTGTATAAATAAACAGTCTAACTGTCTACGGATTTAATTTAGTTGCTGTATAATTATACCGCTTTAATTAGACAGTTAGACAGATTGCCGACAAATTTTTAGACAGATTACATTATGCCTTATTCTTCTATAAAAAATTGGATTACAAGCAAAGAAATACTTGCAAAAACAGGTATTTCCAGGGCTACCCTTAATAATTACATCAAGTTTGGAATTTTGCCGAAACCTGTTGTAAAAAGAGCCGGGGTTGATCTGAAAGGGACAAAGAGTATAGGATTTTTTCCGGAAGATGTCCTTGATAATATTGAAACGGTGAGAAGCTTAAAACGTGAAGGAGGGTCTATGAAAGAGATAGTGAGAAAATTTTCTGAGGGACAACCGGTTGCGAAAATTTATCCACATGAGCGAACTGAAAAGACCGTGTCTATCCGGATGGCAGATCGCCAAACTCCTTGTCTAACCGACCGAACCACAGATGGAAGCCTTGCATTGACCATAGATGATATCGATTCCCCCGCTTTTTTAATAAACCATAATTTTGAAATTGAATGGATCAACAATAAAGCGGAAGATCAGATTTTCAAAAGGAGAGCCAGCAAAATCGGTGACCCTGAGTCGAGAAATATATTCAGGATATTCCTTGAGACGGAATTTCACGAATACGTAAAAAACTGGAAGGAATTAATTGCATTCCATATGCCGTTTATGAAGGCCAAGTTTGCAAAGACCGATTTGGGCAACCTTTTTCATGGAATTTCTAATTATGAAATCAACTACCTGGAAACGATATACGACAAGGATTTTTTTCCCATAAATAGCATACAAAGCTCCCCGATAAACATAGTAATGCAGGATGGTTCGAAAAAGTCTTACCTGGTTTATAGTATGAGTTTTAGAGAGGGTATATTTTTTGTTTATATGCAAGATGGATTATCACATAATATCGAGAAGCTGCTATCAGAAAGAGAAAAATTAATAAATGGTTTATTAAAACAACGAGTGCCTTCTTTAGTCTCATTATGTGTTCTTGTAGCTGATTTGCAAAATTCGGTTAGAATCAGCGCGGAGTTGCTTCCTGGAGAATATTTTGAGTTGATTAATCAGTTATGGGCCACATTGACCGGTTCTTTTGATAAATATGATGGTATTTATGGGAAACATACCGGAGACGGCATGCTATATTATTTTATAAAAAAGCCCGGATCAAATTATATAATAAATTCAATTGATTGTGCTATAGAACTTAAAGAAAGGACAAAGAAATTTAGCGATGAATGGAAAATACGGAAGGGATGGCTAAATGACATTTTGTTAAATATCGGAATTAATGAAGGACAGGAGTTTCTTGGAACTATCCGCTCATCATCAAATATTGAACTAACGGCATTAGGAGATTCAATCAATTATGCAGGGAGGTTATCAGATTTTGCACGGTCCGGTTCAATATGGACGACAAAAAATTTAATCAGTAAATTGGACCAGGAAGAGGTAAAAAAAATTCATTTTGGCATATACCGAAAAAAAGACGACAGGGAAATATTCATACAAAACTCATTTTCACGGATAATCGATTTAATAGATATGACTGACCAAAATTATAAAAAACATATCGATATTGCAATGCTTCCCGTAACAGAAATTTTTGGTAAAACTTAATGTGATTGTTTCATGTTGTTATAAAGTTCAATATTTGGCTGGTGCAGGGTGACCGCACTTGAATTTTGCCAAATAAAGTTTCCAAATTTCCCCATCATATAAAATTGACTTGTACTATCTTTTCTGATAAATCACAAACTAACTGATAGGTGCCCATTGGGCTTAATAGGGAATCCTGTTAAAACGGGAGCGGGCCCGCCGCTGTGATCGGGGACTTTAACCGTAAGTTATGCCACTGCCTGTAATTAGGGTGGGAAGGCACGGTTGACGGGATGATCCGAGAGCCAGAAGACCTGCCTGTAAGATTTTTCAGCAGCCTCGTGGATGATGGGTGCTGGCTGTTTGTAAATGTTTGAGGATAAAAAAGGGCTATCCCCGAATCACTTTAGTGATTTGGGGATTTTTTTTGGAAGTGACTCCACGATG
>JAUVKB010000030.1 GCA_030596405.1 Deltaproteobacteria bacterium | reverse complement strand
TCTTAATGTATCGATTCCATCCATGCCCGGCATCTTTACATCAAGGACTACAACCTCAATTTTATTATTATTTTCAAGAAATTGTAAAGCATCCGGACCGCTGTGAGCAGTATCAACACTAAACTCCCTTTTTTTTAGGCGTTTTGTCACAGTTTCCACAAAAGAAACCTCATCATCAACTAAAAGTAATTTAATTTTCTTCATAAAAAGCTCCTTATATTATTTTATCCCCGCACAATTTTTATATCCCGGTACCGATATTATCTATCAATATTACCGGGTATCAATATTATCTGGCAATATTATCGGGCAATGAATCCGCTTTTTCCTTCTTTTTTTCATTAAACGGCATACTAATAATAAATGTTGTTCCAACATCGACTAAACTTTGCGCTTTAATATCCCCACCCATTTTCTTTATTATGCCATAGCAGATAGACAAGCCCAGCCCCGTGCCTTTGCCCACAGACTTGGTTGTAAAAAACGGGTCAAAAATTCTGGCAAGATTCGCTTTTGGTATCCCTGGGCCGTTATCCTTAATCTCAATAATAACATTGTTATTATCAACTCTACTGGCTATATTTATTTCTCCGCCTATTTTCTCCATGGCATCAAGAGCATTATTAAAAAAATTAAGAAATACCTGCTGCATTTCCGACTGTGAGATGGAAAGCAGCGGCAAGTTTTCATCAAGTTCAGTATTAAAAAGCACATTGCCGTATTTTGCTCTTTGTGCCGACAAACTTACAACATCGTTAATAACATCATTAATCTGGACATCGTCTATCCTTGAATCCGTTTTTCTTGCAAAAGAGAGCAGTTTATAGGTAATATTTTTGCAGCGTTTACCCTGCGTTTTAATCTGCTTTAACGACCTTTCAAATTCCTCAAGGTTTTCGCATTCCCGCAGTTCTTCCTCTTCCAGCAGATCTTCCATCCATCCGGCCTCTTCAACCATTATGGCCACAGGGTTATTAATTTCATGGGCTATACCTGCTGCCAGTTCGCCCACGGAAGCTAGTTTTCCGGCTTCTATTACCTGCTGATTCATCATCTCCTTTTCACTGTCGGCTCTGACAATACGGTTAACCATTCTCCTGGATAATATGAATGCCATGGAAATAATACAAAAGCTGCCTATAACAAAAATCATGAGCGCTATTTTCCGGGCGATGCTAAGACTTAAAAAAGCATCCGCATAATCCTGCTGACACACCATCAGCCAATCATCATCTTTTAGAAAGGATGCAACGTAAATCATTTTTTTCCCTGAACTCTCATCTCTCTTTTCAATTATGTGTACCCCGCTTTTTGTCTCTTTTCCTTTCTTTAATAATTTCACATTCCGTTTTTTATCTGCTGCTACATCAAAAGGGGCTTTTGTCTGGAATTGTCCTTCCTTGTTAAGTATATATGCAAATCCTGTTTTACCTATCCGCAGATTTTCAACCAGAGAATTAAAAGCCACAAAATCTATTGTCGCCCTCAATATCCAATTCTGAGTTCCGCTGTTTTGCTTTACCGTAATAATAAAATGCGGCAAATCTCGCAAACCAAGAAAAACATCGCTGATATAATACCGATTTTCAATAGCCTTTTTAAACCATTCGGCATCGGAATATTGCGCGTCTTTTAACTGAAAAGGCCCGGCATATGTCACCTGTACCCCCTTGCCGTTGATTAAGCCCAAGTCCACAAAAACATTATCATACTCCTGTTGAAGTTTCAGCAGACTTTCCTGCATGAATGCTTCATCTTTGAGCTCTTCAATACTCGACATTTTTGCAAAAAATTTAATATTGCTTAGTTTTTCTTTTAAAAACCCGTCTATATTCTGTTTATGCTTTTGTACGAGTTCCCCAAGGTGGGCGTTAACTTTCTCATGGTATGATTTGTTAAAATGATCAAGAATAATCAGACTTGCCACAATCATGGGAGTTATTGAAACTGTGATTATTATGGTTCTCATTTTTCTGGTTATCATTTTGTAATAACCGTTTTGCAATCCTTTATATTTAGGCATTTATGCATCCTTAATTGCTCGGAAAAAACATTTTATTTACAGCTACAGTTTTATTTTTTATACATTCTGAATCGATTTGCACACTATATCCGCGACAACCTGTTTCACATATTCTATACTGGTTCCGCTTTTTTCCACAAATACAACAGAATCGGAAACACCGGAAAGTTGTGAATCGTCTGATTGCAGCGCATGAATTACTGTGGGCAAAGCCGGGATTCTATCTTTTAGTTTTTGTATAAGCGAAAGTTCTTCGACACCGGGAAGATCAGGATCAAGGATCAAAAGATCCACAAATTTATGATGATAAGCCCACTCCAAAACTTCACGACCGTTTCTTGCCATTTTAATCAGATACCCTTCCTTTTCCAGTTCACGCTTAAGCAGCCCGCGAACATTCGGATTTCTGTCAGCTATTAATATTGTCCATTCTTTTTTCATTCCTGACCTTTATCATGTTTAGCAAAACTAAATCGCAAGGTCCGTGCCATAAAAAGCCCCCCTTAATACTCTTTACAACCACTTGTAATTAAATTCAATATTTATATTCATGCCTGTTTTGCACTATTTTCTTTTAAATGTGGTGTCGATTTTTTTTACAGAATGTAAAATCAAGCTTCATCAAACCATTTGCTTTGAAAATCAAAAAATTATAATATAATTATAGTTTACAGGAATTGAATACATACATTTCAGGCTAAATCAAAAAAGAGAGTTTTGTATGATACCCGGTTTTAATCTTCGCACACGAATTTTTCTGCTTATCACTGTGCTTGCCATAATCAATATTTCCGGCTCCCTGGCAACAATATTGTATACCTACAGAACCCAGAAACTCTACACTTCCATGGTTGACCGCAATGTAACTGCTCTTTTGTCCACACAAAAACTTGAAAATGCCCTTGTTTTACAAAAAGGTCTGACAACCTATTTTTTTCTTACCGATGCTCCCAGATGGTTAAACCAGCTTGACGAGTATAACCAAAAATTTCTTTTTTGGCTGAAAAATGCCCGGGCCTATACCGATACCGACAAAGCGCGTTCTATTCTAAATGATATTGAATTCCGTTATATCCGTTATATTTTTGAGCGTGATAAAGTAATAAAGATGTATAAAGAGGATAAAAAAGAAGCAGGGGCAAAACAGCACTGGGAGGTCAGAAAACAGTTTATTTCCATTTATGACCTTTGCGACGAATTTAAGCTTATTCAGGAAAACAGTATAATAAAAACCCGCAACAGTTATAAAAAATCGGCAAAATTAGTTACAATAATTGCATGGTGCGCCATGCCTGCCGTTGTAATACTTATCTTTCTTTTGTCTTTTATCCTTTATAAACAGATCCTGGAACCGATCAGAAAACTGGCTTTAAAGTCTGATATGGAAAAAAGTTCAGCGCCCGAGGCTAACGAAATAAAGGTGCTTTCAAAACGGGTTAATTCTCTCGTAAAAAATATAAATGATACTCATGTCAAACTTGAAGAAAGCAGAGAAAGCCTGATACACTCTGAAAAGCTGGCTCAAGCCGGAAAGCTGGCAGCAGGCATGGCCCATAGTGTGAGAAACCCGCTCACCTCTGTAAAAATGCGTCTTTTTAGCCTTGAAAGAAGCTTAAATTTAAATCACACACAAATGGACGATCTGGATGTCATATCAGAAGAAATCAGATATATTGATACGCTTCTAAGAAATTTTCTTGAATTTGCAAGACCTCCAACGATGCAGTTTCACCTGATAAGCCCTTCGGAAATTGTGGATATGACTCTGAAGCTTTTAAAACACAGATTCGAATCATATAAAACAGATGTTAAGGTTAAAAGGGACAAGATGCTTCCTGCAATTTCTGCAGATGCTGAACAGTTAAAAGAAGTTATGGTAAATATATTATTAAATGCATGCGAAGCAATGGGTGAAAAAGGCACAATTTTGATTGAAGAAAAAATTGTGCCTTTTGATTCTTCACAGTATTCATCAGGGCAAGCTGCACAAATAAGCATCCATGACAGCGGGCCCGGAATTTCCGAATCAATGCAGGAAAAAATTTTTCAACCATTTTTCAGCTCCAAGGAAGATGGTTCCGGGCTCGGGCTAAGCATTGCAAAACGAGTTATAGATGAACACGGCGGGAAAATTATCTTTGAATCTGAAAAAAATAAAGGGACAACATTTATTCTCCAACTGCCTTTTTGAGGAATAAAGTAAATGGCAAAAATTTTAATCGTAGATGATGATCCGCAGTTGCGCAAAAGCTTCACAAAAATTTTGGCAGGTGAAGGCCACACCCTGCAAACAGCTTCCACGGCTGAAGCGGGAATCTGGTCTGTGGAACAGGACACGCCTGATCTGGTTATTATGGACGTGCGGATGCCCGGCATGAACGGTATTGAAGCATTTAAAATCATGCATAAAACCGATCCAAAACTCCCTGTAATAATAATGACGGCACACGGCACAACCGATACTGCAATTGAAGCTACAAAATCAGGAGCTTTTGATTATGTATTAAAGCCTTTTGAAATCCCCGACATACTTAATTTGATCGAAAAAGCGCTTCAAGCCGGAAGTTTCATGCACTCCAATGTCCAGCTCAATGCTTCCCCTGAAAACGCTTCAAAGGATGCACTTGTGGGTAAAAGTCAGCCGATGCAGGAAGTATATAAATCCATAGGCCGTGTAGCACCAACAGATGCAACAGTTTTAATACGGGGCGAATCAGGCACAGGCAAAGAGCTTGTCGCAAAGGCTCTTTATCAGCACAGTTTAAGAAACAACAGGCCTTTTCTTGTAATTAACTGTGTGGCTATACCGGAAACGCTCCTTGAGAGCGAACTTTTTGGTTATGAAAAAGGCGCATTCACCGGAGCAGTAAACCGCAGAATCGGAAAAATCGAGCAGGCCAATAAAGGCACTATATTTCTTGATGAAATAGGAGATATGCCTTTTAATATCCAGGCAAAAATTTTGCGCCTCTTGCAGGAAAAAAGCATTGAGCGTTTAGGAGGACGCAAGCCTGTTCCCGTTGATGTAAGGATACTCGCTGCAACAAACCGTAACCTTGAAGAAGCTGTTTCCAAAGGAAATTTCAGAAAAGACCTCTATTACAGGCTCAATGTGGTCAGCCTTCACCTTCCTCCATTAAGGGACAGAAAAGAAGACCTGCCGATTTTAACAGAATATTTTATGGAAAGGTTTTCCAGGGAGATGAACATCCCGTATCCGGGTATTATTGATGAGGCCAGGAATGCTCTTTCCGAATATTCCTGGCCCGGCAATGTAAGGGAGCTTGCAAATACAATACAAAAAGCCCTGATCTTCAGCCGGGGGTGCCCCCTTGAGAAAAAGAGTATTATCCTGCGTGCCACGCATGAAAAAAATAATGAGGCGGCTGATACGCAGACAATAGATGATGATCATTTTGAAAAAATTTTTAAGCAGTGGGTCAGAAAAAAAATCACCTTGTCTTCCGCTGATAATCTTTTTGATTCAATAATAGATGGCCTGGCAAGCACCATAACCAGAGAGGCTCTTAATTTTACCAGCGGAAATCGTTCCCAGGCCGCTAAACTACTGGGTCTGTCCCGTCCAACCCTTATTTCAAAAATTGAAAAATATAAGGTTAAAATAAAAACTTTTGCCGCGTGATTTTTTATTACGGGTGACGATTTCCTCCATTATTTCAATCAGCTCCAGAGACTTGAAACAGAAATGCACAAATTCTATTTACATCTCTCCAATGAAATAGAGCATCCGGAATACAAAAAGCTATTCAATCAACTGGCAAAAGAAGAAAAAGAACACGAGGCCTTGACACAATTGTTAAAGGATTTATTTGATAGGTAAGCGAAAGAAGAGATTGGGTGTCCGGGGAAATTGGGTCGGACCAAGTTAACCATTTGATACAACGGGAATAATGTTTTAAAAATATTAACGATTTAACAGCAACGCCCCCTTCAAGGGGGCTTCATCATAGCAGGAAGGTCTCGGTGATTTATAAATTTTCTTCTAATGATGGTGACCGGCGCCTTTACCCTGGGACGTATCTACAGCAGCCTTGAGGATACAATACGTCAAGCCAAGGCCTATAATGCTCAAAGCATACCAGAGGCCGCCCATAAAAACTACATGTGACATGTCCCAGATCCATTCAAAACTAAACGGAAACATAATAATTCTCCTAAAACAGGTTTATGATTCGATCGGATTCAATTCCTTTTCCTGAGGAAAAATCGGCAGATAACGGTATGAAATCATTATCAGAATAATACCATATGCCACAGGAAGGACAGTTGTGGCAACTTCCTGCCAGCTCGGATAGTACAAATTCCAGGATTCAAAGGGCAGAACCGGGACCGCCATAACCTGAAGCACCATGACCCAGCGATTCAGGGAAACACCCACCACGCCCAATATGATAGCAGTTGTAAAGGCAAGTTTATTTTTACGGCCCTTTTCGGTAATAAGGATACAGGCCGGCACTATGCCGCAGATAACTATTTCAAGCACGAGTATCCAGATTCCGTACAGGGCATTGCCGGAATAAAAATCTAAAAGAGTAAAGCCATTGGACGGAGCGGTAACCGCCGCCCAATACCATGTATCGATTATTTTTGCGACAATGTAAGTCGCTATCATCCAGCCTGAAATTTTTGCCAGGAGCTCGATTACATTCTGTTTGACAAGCTGTTTCTTTGTTATCTTTTCAATAATTCTTGTTACAAGGAGGCTAAAGCAAGGGCCATATGCAGCAGCCGACCATGTAAAAAGAAAAAAGGTCCAAGGCCAGATAAGGACTCCTTCACGAAAAGCAAAGGGACGTCCGAAAAGCACGCCGGCAACGCCTCCGAGAGAACCTTGATGAAAAAAAGACAAAAAAGCTCCGGTTGCGGCAAAAACAGCCATGACTTCGTGCAGGTTGTGACTTAGATTGTGAAAAAAAGGGATTTTGTCTGTCTGCCGGTTTTCAAGAATAAGCGGGAGATATTCGATGGTCAAGACGGCAAAGTAACAGGAAAGACAAAATGCCACCTCGGTCAGCATGGAATGGACGTTGGCATGCCAGAAAATAAACCAGCCTCTCAGCGGTTGGCCGATATCTATTGCAAGGATCAAAAGGGCCGAACTGTAACAAATAAACCCGATCACAATAGTGCAGTTAATGATATTTTTAAGTTCATCCTTTCCTACAATATATCTTAAAAATCCGGTAAAAAAAGCTCCGCCGCCCAGGGCAATAACAGCAAGATCAGCCCAAATCCAAATAGCAAAACCATATGCATCATTCATGTTTGTCTGGTTAAGGCCCTTAAACCAGCAGAGAAACATGGCATAAACGCCCCACAGGAGGACAACACCGACTATAATAATCCCCAAGGCAAATTTCCACAATGGGCAGCGTTTGACACCTTCGGGTATTAATGCAGAATCCATAAGTCTTTTACTCCTCAAATATATACATTTTCTGTTTAAAATTCATTGCCGGTGCCTGCATAAATTAATGGTAATTACTCAGGCTTCAGGCTATTTGCTTTGATTCATTTTTAATATAGTTGTCTCCGGCCCGCCTCACCCATTCACGGCTTGAAATATAATAGACCTTGGGATTGGTTTGCAGTCTTTCAAGCAGCCGGAATGCCTTTGGATTTTTTGGACGCCCACAATGTTTCGGATCCGGGTTGACCAGCTTGTGGACCTGGTGCTCCGGATTGTTCAGGTCACCGAACGTAATAGCCCCTGCCGGGCAAGCCTGGGTACAGGCTGTCTGATATTCATTTTCTTCGATTTCCCGGCGTCCATTTGCATATGCCCTATCCTTTGCCTGCTGATATCTGTGAAAACAGAAGCTGCATTTTTCAACAACGCCTCTCATGCGTGGTGAAACATTCGGACTTAAAGACTCTTTCATATCTCCCGGCCAGACAGGATCCCACCAGTTAAAGTAGCGGGCATGATACGGACAGGCAGCCATGCAGTATCTGCACCCAAAACACCTGGTATAAATCTGGCTGACGATTCCGGTTTCATGGTCATAGTCTGTTGCGGTTGCAGGGCAGACCGATACACACGGCGAATGACCGTGATCTCCGATACCGCCACAGTGCTGGCACGGTCTGGGAATATAGCAGATATCCGTATCAGGAAAAGATTTGCCGTTGGTTAACTTGTAGACGCGCATCCATGTGATGCTGTCTAACTTATTTGATTCATCTTCCTTGAACGGCACATTGTTTTCAGCCATGCAGGCTACCATGCATGCTCCGCATCCCGTGCACAGATCCAGGTCGATTACCATTCCAAATTTTTTGGTTTTTGTATCTTTGTGTTCTTTATTCATCAGAACCTCATAAAATAATTTAGGCTTTGCTCAGCTTTGCTCTGATTCCCCAGGCTGTATCAAGACCGGAAACAGAATCCTCCACAGGACCGATAAGATCGTTGACATTTAAACCCTTGTTGGCAAGGTACTTGTCGTATGCGGTATGCCCCAGCCCTCTGGGCAACGCAATTATCCCCGGCATAATACCCTCGAAAAGGTTTATTTTAACCATTGCCGTGCCTTTCGGTGTTGATAGAACAGCGTAATTTCCCTGGGAAAGGCCGCAGGATTTAGCTGTTTCCGGATTAATTTCAACAAAAGAATCCTTGCCTTTGAGAACTGTATCGCTGACCGTTTTAACAACAAAGGGAGGATCTCCTATAAAACCGTTTGCAAGCCTTACAGAATCATATGGCATAAGCACTAAAGGATATGAATTGTCGTCCCCTTCTATTTTTACAGGATTGATGTCGTCTGTTTTTAAAGCATAAAATTCGAATTTAGCAGAAGGTGTATCAAAGGCATTTTCCCATGCCGGAGCCGTAAAATCGTTATCTACCCAGATTCCGTCTTCCACCAGAACATCCCACTTGCTGCCGAGTGTCTTTTCAAGACAGGTTTTATAAGAATCCCATACAAAGGCCTTTGAAATATTGCCGCTCAGCGCCTTTGCAAGAGCGATAATCACGTCCCCTGTCTGTTTTGTGTCAAACAACGGAGAGACCACCGGTTTTGAAAGACAGATAACAGGTTTTGTCAGTCCGACAGGAGCCGGCATATCTTCATACCTTTCAAGACAGGTATGATTAGGAAGAATAAGATCGGCGTTTTGAGCTGTTTCATCCATATATGGTGAAAAACTCACCACAAAGGGTATCTTGCCAAAAGCTTTTTTTGTGGTTTTAGTGTCAGGCATCGTATAACAAGGATTTGCGCCTGCTACAAAAAGAACCTCCATCGGGTATTTTTTCCCTGTTTCACCTGAATTGATAGATTGGGCAAAACGGTTTAAAAGAGATCCTGTGTCAGGGAACTTGTTGCTCCCTGCTCCGTCAAGTCGCTCTTTTTGCATCCCTTTTGCAGCTATCGCGTCCATTTCAAGTTCAGGCCAGTTTATAAAGTCAGGTTCAGGAACAGCCGATATTCCGCCTTTTTTATTTATATTACCGACAAGAGCATTTAAGGCGTGCACAGCCATAAACTCGTTTAAACTTCCAGGACTCTTTCCCTGACCCCTGCCGCTTATTGCAATAGGTTTTTTAGCTTTGGCAAAATTTTTAGCCAGAGTTTCCATCACGGTTTTATCAACTCCGGTTATCTTTGAAATTTTATCAAGGCCGCATTCATCAAGCACAAACCGTTTGAACCCGTTATCACCTGTTTTATCATAAAAGCCTGACGCATAATTTTCGATAAAGTCTTTATGGTACAAAGACTTTTTAACAATCACATGCGCAAGCCCGAGCGCAAGAGCGGCTTCAGTCCCCGGATTGATCGGAATCCACCTGTCTGCCTTGGCTGCGGTGTTCGATAATCTGGGTTCAATCTGAACAAGCCTGCCTCCTGATTTTTTCAGCGCGCTGTTTGCCTTGAACATCCTTACCGGCGACCCCCATCCATCGATTATTCCGCTTCCAAAGCTTAATACAAAATCTGAATTTTCTATATCAACCCCGGCCAGAGCCTGAACGCCCTGAGTCAAATGGAGAGTTAATTCATAGGAATCTTGAATTGAGGGTATCTTCATGAAATTAGGCGAACCGTATACGGTTAAAAATCTTTCAATAAGTTTGGGCAGCGTTCCATTTGCCGAACCTGAAATGCAGCCTACAGTATGCGGTTTATTTTCTTTTCTTAAGTTTTTAAGCTTTTCGGCAACTTCGGATATGGCTTTGTCCCACGATATTTTTTCCCATCGCCCTTCACCCCTTTTTCCCACCCTTTTTAAAGGTGTTTTGACGCGTGTGGGACCGTAGAGAAGTTGAAGACCGGAAAGACCCAGAATGCATATCCCGCCATCATTGACGGGATGACCTTTCAAACCTTCAATTTTTACTGCCCGTTCATTTACTTTGCGAACCAAAATCCCGCAACCGCCGGGGCATAGTGTACAGGTAGAGTTTACATAGCTGACTTCACCATCTTCAGGCACGGGCGTCCACGGCCACATCTGTGTCCAGATAGAGCTGTCGTCCATCATTTTCCACGGTAACGGCGAAAGGGTGAGGCCTGCAACGGCGCCGACACCCAGCGACAAAAAACTTCTTCTGTCTATTTTCATTCTATTCCACCCCTTTTATATTTTAACCTGAAACAAGGAATATTTTGTAAAACCTGGTCATAAAACCTGATTTGTAAAATATGTTTGCCGGATCAGGCGGTTTTACTTGTGGCATTGAAAACATGACCCTTTGTCGCCGGTCTCTTTTTCATGGCACTGTGCGCAATCATCCATTTTCATTCGGTCGTATGTGTTCTTTTTAAAACCGGATATATTTTTCCCCCATATATCCCGGCTGTAACCTGTAACCCTGTTTTTTTCATAAACCTTTGAATGTTCGGATTCACCCACGGGCCCGTGACATGTTGCACAATCCATTTTTGCCATTTTTACGTGCGCAACGTGGGAAAAGAACACACAGTCCGGCTGCCTTGAATAGATAAGCCACGGAACCTCCTTTTCTTTTGCCACGTACTCTTCGACAAATTTAATTTCGTTTGGATCTTCACCCTGCGCCTCTTCGTGGCAGTCAGTGCATTGCTCCAGCTTCGGAATACCGGAAAAGGTTCCGTCTTCACGAAAAAAGTGGCAGCTTTCGCATCCCTCATCAACCGCTTCCACATGAATAACATGATTAAAATCGATAGGCTGTTTTTTACGGGAATAGAGAAGTTTCGGGAAAACTATCCACCCGACGACAAGGCTTGCCACTAGCCCGACAATAAAAAACAGGATGATAAATCCAGATGAACTATCTCCCCGGCCTTTATTATCTTGATCTGCCGAACCATTTTCAGTGTTTTCATCTTTAGCATTTTCTTTTGTGCTCATGGAAACTCCGTAAAGCTAATATGCTTATTATTGTTGGTTTAAATAACAATGGCGATAAACTTAAAAAATAGTTGCCGCTATTTACCCATAAAACATGTTTTTGTCAAGGGAAAATCCAGAAGTTACATACAGGGTGAAGCACAACACCAAAATTTGGAATTTTTACAAAACCGCCAAAATTCGCATATTATACCTGCCCGTAACTGTGGAGTCCAGGGAGTAGATTTACACCGAAATATGTAAAAATAACAGCCATAAATCCGATAATGGAAAGATAGGCAACACGTCTGCCGTGCCACCCGCGCGTCAGCCTTGCGTGCAGTAACGCGGCGTAAATAAACCATGTGATCAATGACCATATTTCTTTTGGGTCCCATCCCCAGTAACGTCCCCATGCCGAATTCGCCCATACTGCTCCCGTTATGATTCCGATCGACAAAAAAAGAAAACCGAACATTATCATCTGGTGATTCAACTCATCTAGAACGGCAGGTGCTGGAAAACGATCAAGTAAAAAACTCTTGCCGGAAGTACGCGCCTCTTTGAAGAGATACATGATACTTATGCCAAAGGCGACAGCAAGCGCCGCATACCCGATAAAACAGGTAATAACATGGGCGATCAGCCAGTTGCTTTTTAAAGCAGGTATTAACGGCTGGATACGGTCGCTTATATTTGGAGAAAGCGAAGCATATGCAATGGCCAAAAAAGCGAGCGGCATTGAAAAAGCCCCGATAATGCGGTCATTGTATTTTCGTTCAACTACAAGATAGATTATAACAATAGTCCATGAAAAAAAGACCAGGGATTCGTACAGGTTGGAAAGCGGGGCATGACCGATACCGAGTTCGTAAGATTCAACCCATCTCATGATGATGCCGGCGGTATTTGCTGCTATACCTGCTACAGACGTCCCTGTAGCAAGCACCCCTACGGCCTGTTTTTTAAAAACCCAGGAAACAATATATAAAAATGCCGCTAAACCGTATACAAATGTTGTTAACGATAGCATTAAGGAACTGTTCATGGCAAATCCTTGTGACTTTTTAAAATCGAATTTATACTTAATTTTTTTATGAAATTCATGTTCCTGAAAATCGTTTAAATTTAAGCCGTTAAGGCCAGCCGTGCTAGATTTTTAGAAATCTGTTTCACCTTTTGCTGCATTCCCAGTCTGTTCTTATTGGAAATGCCGGAAACAACAACCCTGCTTGCTGGGCCGTTTGCAATGATATCGATGCAAACCCTTTGATGTGAAAGAAAAAAAGTTATAAAGCATCCTGCAATCATAATAACAAACCCGGTGTAAACAACAAGAACTCCCGGGTCTTTTGTGATCTGAAGACCGGTATAATAGCGGCTTTTGTAATCTGTAATGGAAACAACAAAGTCAGCGTTTCTCATCCTGTCAAAACTCGGAAAACGTAACGGCAGTATTATTTCAACGGGACTACCGGTGTTCCGCGTAAGAATTCCGGTAAAAGTTTCGCCGATATCATGCCCCATAAACTTGCCCGACTTTCTGTAATCGTTTATGATAAATTTTCCTATATTTTCCGGTGCGTCAAATTCCCGTCCCACGGTTACATTTTTATTGTATTCCATCCCGGTTTCCCTGTTTTTAAAAGTCAAGGCAACATCTTCCGGTGGAAGCATGCCGTAGCTGGACTGAAATATGTTTATACCTTTGTATCGCAAAGGATCGTTCACGATAATATCTTTTTTCAATACAGGCTTGCCCTGCTCAATCAGGGTCAAGGTGGAACGGTATTCACTTGGCGAACCTGAATCGTAAAAACTTACATTAAAATCATCGCAACGGATTTCAAAATCGAGCCGGTATCTTTTTTCGGCATTTTTTATTCTGATGTATTCTGTTTTTTCACCCTCCGGGATATTGACAAACCCCTCGAAACCAAAAATCGACCCGATAAGACCGCCAAAGAGTAAAAATACTACGCTAAGATGAACCGTATAAACGCCTAAACGGGACCATCCCCCTTTTTCTCCAAAAACACAAACCCCTTCGTCCGTCTGCTCGACCCTGCAATAACCGAAGACTTTTGCAATAAAAGGTTTGTAGATTTCTATCAGTTGAGCGGGTGAACGGTTAACGGTAACCTCTTCTTTACTGGAAAGACGCCTAAATCTTGAAACATCAAACATAGATTTTTTTGCTACGATCTTCCACGTAGCAGGAAACCGGTCTATTGAGCAGACAACGATATTGATGGCAAGCAATAGGAGAAGAAGCTGAAACCACCAGGAATGGTACATATCAAAGATGTCAAAAAGATTAAAAATTCCGTAAAGAAATTCTCCGTACTCACGAAAGTATATTATATAATTTTTGTTTTGTGGAATTACCGTTCCGATAATCGAAGTAACTGCAAGCGACAACAGCAAAACTACAGTCAACTTGATAGACGAAAAAAATTTCCATGACCTGTTAAAGTAATACAGAAGTGCCACCTCTTTTTATCATAGAGATTTTTGCAAAATATCCAGTTTCTTACATGCCTTTACTAAAAAAATAAAGGATAATTTTTCCTCTGTGCCGACCGGCATCTATTTGCCGGGGGAAAAACAAAAAGTCTTCAGTATGCATGTTCCCATAATACTGAAGACTTTTACAGAGTTTAAGCAACTCCATACAGGCGCATAAATGACAAATACTATTTTTTCACATAAGAACCGCGGTCCTTTGAAACAATTTTGTCTTTCTTTGCAAGTTTGTAGAGCGCATTGCTGATCTGCCTGGATTCAAGACGGGTTTTTTCTTTCAGTTTGGCGATAGTCACACCTTTTTTGCTCCTTTTAATAATATCAAATACTGAATCAAGAACTGTCAACTGGGTTTCGGCTTTTGCCGGCGCTTTCTTTTTGACAGAAGATTTTACCGCTTTTTTAAGAACAGTTTTTGTGTCTTTAAGTTTCAGTATCTGCTTTGAAATTTTATCTACCTGTTTTGAAAGCGCCACAAGAGAATTGGATATCTTATTTAATTGATCCGATGTTTTATTCATCTGAACATTCCTCCCTGTTTGTTTAAAATGTTTTGCACATATCAGCATGTTATGCTTTTGGAAGTATTATATACTTTGTCAAAAGTCAATAAAATATATGGAACTTGATTTTCACATATTTTAACCAAAATTATAGTCAATAACTGTTGTGAAGTAAAGCACTATAAAACCGCAAGGCAAACGCATTTTAACAAAACAGCCATTTGCAGTGTATAAAAAATTAGGTAGTCATATTCAGCAGCAGTTTTTTAAAAAGGCACAAGTATGTGCTTAATCAGATAACAAGGCGGGCTGAAATTCACCCGGTTTGTTCCCCGAGAATTTTTTTCAGTTCTTGAGATAACGTTTTTATATTGAAAGGCTTTTGAATAAATCCGTTACAACCCTGTTTTAATATCTCCGTAGCCTTTCCATCTATGCTGTATCCGCTTGAAAGGAGAACCTTTACTTCAGGATCGATTTTTTTGAGGTAATCATAAGACTCTTTTCCTCCCATATCAGGCATAATCATATCGAGCATAACGAGATCAATTTTGTTTTTGTTTGTTCTATA
>JAUVKB010000101.1 GCA_030596405.1 Deltaproteobacteria bacterium | reverse complement strand
GGCATCGAAAATAGAGGATGTTGCAAGAAATACAACAAGGTTTCTGGTAATAGGACACGATGAAAGTTTAAAAACAGGTGACGACAAAACATCCGTCATGTTTGCCACGGCTCATAAGCCCGGAGCCCTTTGTAAGGTTTTGCAGCCGATCTATGAATCCGAGATCAACATGCTCAAACTTGAGTCCAGACCCAATAAAAGGGAAAACTGGAATTACCTTTTCTTTATAGATCTTGAAGGGCACAGGCAGGACTCAACCGTTGATGATACATTGTCAAAAATGAAAGAGCTCTGTTTGCATTTAAAGTGCTTAGGATCATATCCTGTGGCGTAATATGGATAGAAAGGGTAAAAAATATGATCGATTCTCATACGTCTCTTTATTGTGTTTTGGGAGACCCGATATTCCACAGTTTAAGCCCTGTGATGCACAACAGCGCGTTTGCCCATATCGGATACAACGGAGCTTACCTCGCGTTTAATGTAAAGGATATTGCTTCCGCTGTTGCCGGCATAAGAGGCCTTGGCATCAAGGGCGTAAGTGTCACCATACCGCATAAAGTTGCGGTCATGGAATATCTTGATGAAATAGACGAAAAAGCCGTAAAAATTGGAGCGGTCAACACCATTATTAACAAAGCGGGCAAACTTTACGGGTATAATTCAGATTATCTGGGCGCTGTTGATGCATTGTCGGAAAAAACGGATATTGCCGGCAAGGATGTGGTGATGATCGGGGCAGGCGGCGCTGCGCGCGCAATAGGTTTCGGCGTTATATCTAAAGGCGGCAACTTGACCATAGCAAATATCATCGAAGATGAAGGAAAGCTTTTGGCAAAAGATCTTGGCGTTAGATACTATCCGCTTTCAGATATTAACACATGCATGAAAAATGTTGACTGCCGGATACTGATTAATGCAACGCCCGTGGGGATGACTCCGGATGTTGACGGGATGCCGATACCGGGAGAATTTTTAAACAAAGATATGGTTGTCATGGATATTGTTTACAACCCGTTAAAAACACGTCTTTTAAAGGAAGCCGAAGATATCGGATGTGTGACCGTAGATGGTGTTTCCATGTTTGTTTTTCAGGGGGTTTTTCAGTTTGAATTGTGGACAGGAAAAAAAGCACCTGTCGATGTGATGAGAAAGGCCGTGCTGGATGCTCTTTAAAGGGTAATTTAATGATTAAGGTAGAACCCAGACCTATAAAAACCGGGCCTATAAAAGATAGTGAAATTATAGTTCCCGGTTCAAAAAGTTACACCCACAGGATACTTATTGCCGCTGCTCTGTCTGACGGTGTCTGCATTGTTGAAAACGGTTTAAGTAGCCAGGACACGCTGTTGACCATGAGCGCATTAAGGCAGATGGGAGTAAGGATAGATGAAAAGGGGAGCAAATTTGTCATTCACGGGACAAAAGGCGGATTAAAACCTTGCAGCGAGCCGGTATTTCTCGGCAATTCAGGAACGTCCATGCGTTTATTGACTGCGGTGGCTTCTCTTGGAAAGGGGAGATATACGTTAACCGGCATAGAAAGGATGCATCAGCGTCCGATCCAGGATCTTATCGACGGTTTGAGCGGAATCGGAGTTGATGTCCGTTCCGTAAAAAACAATGGCTGTCCCCCTGTCGAAGTTATTGGCGGCAATGTTACAGGCGGCAAAACTTCGCTAAGATGCGGTGTCAGCAGCCAGTATCTTTCAGCGCTTCTTCTGATTTCGCCGTACACGGAAAAAGGAGTGGAGATTAATGTAGTCCAGGGGCCGGTATCTAAACCTTATATCGATATGACCATTGATGTAATGGAGAGGCTCGGCGTTTTGGTTAAAAGAGACGGGTATAACCGTTTTATTGTTCATGGCGGACAAGTTTACAGATCTGGTTCATATATGGTGGAGCCGGACTGTTCTCAGGCCGGATATTTCTGGGCTGCCGCGGCTGTCACAGGAGCCGGAATCAAGGTAATGGGCGTCACAAAAGATTCCCGCCAGGGAGATGCCCGTTTTGCCCAAATTTTACAGCAGATGGGGTGCAAGGTTTCATGGGAAAAAGACGGCATTAAAGTAGTTGGAGGGCCTCTTGTTGCCGTTGAGGTCGATATGGCCGACATGCCGGATATTGTTCCAACTTTAGCTGTTGTGGCGGCGTTTGCCGAAGGGACGACTATTATTAAAAATGTCGCGCATCTAAAGGCAAAAGAAAGTGACCGCCTGGCCGCAGTTGCAGCCGAGCTTACCAAAATGGGCATTAAGGCCGAATGCAGCGATACCGGACTTGTAATCAAAGGGGGCTCGCCCTGCGGCGCTGATATCGATACCTACGGGGATCACCGGATCGCCATGAGTTTTGCCGTTGCGGGGTTAAAAACGCCCGGAGTTAATATTAAGGATGAAAAGTGTGTTGAAAAATCTTTTCCGGATTTCTGGAAGGTTTTTGATTCGTTATCATGAATATATTTTTAACAGGATACAGGTGCACAGGAAAGACTTGTGTGGGAAAGGCTCTGGCCAAGGTTTTGAAACGGCCTTTTTTGGATGCTGATCTGGAACTGGTAAAAGAGCAGTCCATGTCGATTAAAGATATTGTGGCTAAAAAGGGGTGGGATGCTTTTCGCAAGATGGAGCATGCTGTTATAAAACGTATCTGTTCTCTTGAAGATTATGTGGTGGCTACCGGCGGTGGTGTTGTGCTAAGCAGTTTGAATGTTGAGCTTATGAAAAAAAGCGGCGTGGTTGTCTGGCTGAAAGCCGATCCAAAAACCATTGAAAAAAGGATAGTAGAAGATGAAAGCACGGATGACTTCCGTCCCGCTCTCACGTCCAAAGGGCTTGTGGAAGAGATAGAAGAAGTTTTGTCGGAACGGAAAACTTTTTATGAAGAGGCAATGGATTTTTCTGTTGACACGGATTTTTCCGATATTGATGAAATAACCGATACAATTATCGGCAAGATCGACTTTTATGACAAACATTAGGATAAGGATGAGAGCGAAAAAATAATGCCCGGAAACAGTTTTGGAACATTTTTTAAAATAACAACATGGGGTGAGTCTCACGGCAGGGGGATAGGAGTTGTAATCGACGGGTGTCCTTCTAAAATACCTCTTGATGAAGAGATCATCCAGTCCATGCTGGACAAAAGGCGTCCCGGCAAATTCGCTGCAAGCACAAAACGGAAAGAACCCGACAGGGCGATTATCATGTCGGGCGCTTTTGAAGGCATGACAACCGGAACTCCTGTCATGATAATGATTGAAAACAAGGATGCCGATTCTAAGGCCTATGAGCCTCTTGCAGATTTGTTCAGGCCCGGCCACGGCGATATCACTTATATGGCCAAGTACGGGATACGTGACTGGCGCGGAGGAGGGCGGGCGTCGGCAAGGGAAACCGCTGCAAGGGTGGCGGCAGGCGCTGTTGCAGCGGCAATATTAAAGAAAGAAAATATTAAAATTTATGCATACACCGTTGAACTCGGAGGAGTTAAGGCAAAGGCGCGTGATTTTGATGAAGTCGGCCGGAATATATTTTTCTGCCCGGATGCAGATGCAGCCAAAAAGATGGAAAAACGGGTTTTAGATGTAAAAAAAAGGGGAGATTCTATCGGCGGTATAGTTGAGATCGTGGTAAAAGGCGCAGGCCCCGGTTTGGGAGAGCCTGTGTTTGACAAGCTTGATGCTGATTTGGCAAAGGGTCTGATGAGCATCGGGGCGGTAAAAGGGATTGAGATCGGCGCCGGGTTTGACGCGGCAAAAAAACTCGGGTCTGAAAACAACGACCCCATAACGCCTGACGGTTTTTTAACAAATAATGCGGGCGGCATTTTAGCCGGGATTTCCAATGGAGATGAAATAGTTGTACGTGTCGCGGTCAAGCCGATCCCTTCCATTTCCATTGAGCAGCAGACTATCGACGGCTCGAAAGCACAAAGAACCCTGTCTATAAAAGGGCGTCACGATATCGCAGCCATACCGCGAATCAATGTGGTGTGCGAGTCGATGGTTGCCATTGTTCTTGCAGATCATCTTTTAAGGCAGAATGCCGTTTCATTAACATGATTTGACTAAATATGAAAAAAATTACCATAGGAATAATAGGCGGAACCGGGGGCATGGGGCGCTGGTTTGAACGTTTTTTTTCAGAAGCCGGATATACCGTCCTGATTTCCGGCCGGAAAACAGAATTGACGTGGGAAGCGCTGGCCCAAAAGAGCGACGCGGTGATTCTCAGCGTTCCGATGGATGCGGTCTATGGCGTTTGTAAAACGATCGGCCCCTTGCTGAAACCAGACCAGCTCCTTATGGATCTGTGCTCTTTAAAAGAGGATGTTTTAAAGATTATGCTCGATTCAACGTCCGCCCAGGTAATCGGCGCGCATCCGTTGTTCGGGCCTTTTACAGATTCCATAAAGGGGCAAAATGTTATTTTATGCCCCGGCAAAGGCGAGACGTGGCTTGACCTGCTTGAAGATGATTTTAAGGCAAAGGGTGCGATTGTAACGCGGATGGGTGCTGTCACGCACGATAAAAATATGGCCGTGGTACAGGGGCTTGTCCATTTTTTGACGGTTTGCATGGGAAGGACTCTTCAAAAAACAGGCATGGCTCCGGGCGAGGCGATCCTCTGTTCAACCCCGATTTTTAGAGTGAACCTTGATCTGGTCGGGCGTCTTTTTGCCCAGGACCTTGATCTTTATGCCGGCTTGATCGGCAAAAACAGGCACGTTAAAAATGTCCTGGAAACTTTTTTGTCTTCTGTAGATGAGACAAGGCAGAACCTGTTGTCAGGCAAAGATGAAGACAGGGCGGATTTTATGGAGATGATCCGCGGATTCTTATCGGATTTTTGCGAAAGCGGCCTTGCCGAAAGCAACAAGATTTTAAATTCCCTCTATTTGTAAAAATTCGGCATTATCATAAGAAATCCCCGTACCTTTCATATTTTGCAAGTATTCTCTGGTCGGAATGAAACAGAAGGAAAAGGTCGGTGTCAAAACCGTGAAATAATTAATTATCCGTCGCCCTGCATAGACCTCCAAGATGACTATATGAAACATAGGCCGGCAGCCTGCTCTTGAGTCGCTGAATTCGCCGGTATGACTCATTTATGCGCGTTTCGCTGATCGTGCCTTTTTGAACCAGCTCCCTGATGACCTCGATGGCACGGATAGCGATGTCTTCCTCGTATAACGAGTTGTTGGCAAAGACCAGGATGTCCACACCGGCCTTGATAGCTTTCTGAATGGCCACCTGAAAACCGTAACGGTTGACAATCGCCCCCATTTGTATGTCATCCGAGATGACCACACCGTCGTAGTTCAACTCCTTTCGCAGGATGCCTTCGATGATTACCTGGGAGAGAGTGGCGGGATACTGGTCGTCTATGCTGGCAATGTATACATGAGCTGTCATAATTGCATCGGCCTGCCCGGCCTCGATGATGCGAACATAAGGCTCCAGTTCTAGCCTGGACCAAGTATCTGTTACATCCGTAAGCCCAAAATGCGAATCCTCTGTCGAACTGCCGTGACCCGGAAAGTGCTTGAGGGCACACAGCACCTTTTGTTCGTGGTGAGCCTGAATAAATTGCCGGGCGTGATCAGTTACGACCAGGGGATCGGCCGAAAAACAGCGCTCGTATCTGGCGATGATCGGATTGTCGGGATTAGCACAGAGGTCTACCACCGGAGCCAGGTTAAGGTTGATCCCGAGATCTACCAAGGTCTTGGCTATAAGAGTGGCTTGCTTGTGAGTCGTCTCCAGGTCGTTGAGTTCACCCAGGTGTTGGTGCGACACCGTGGACGGAAAACCGTGCCTCTCTTTCAATCGAGTGACGATGCCACCTTCCTGATCGATGGCGACCAGCAGAGGTGTGTCCGAGACCGAGTTCAGGGACTTGATCAACGCTTTCACCTGGGAGGGGGACTCGATGTTGCGCACTGGCTGCTGAGTAGGAACATCGTAATCGAAGAGAACAACGCCACCCAAATAGCGTTCCCGGATGTCCTGCACGATGAAATGCTTGTTGTCCACCTCCAGACCGCGGAACCCGATCATTAACATCTGTCCAATTTTGACATCTATGTTCGGCGACGTTATTCTCTTTTTGGGCGACTGCGCAGATGATACTGATGGTGGATTTGTGTTTTCGGGTGACGTCTCACAGCTTACCAGCAGCGCCATCGCGGTTATGGTCTGCACAACCAACATGAGAAAGGCACGGCGCGATAGTATGGCTGAATAGATCAAGCTATCCCCTCCTTGAATAGACTCTTTTGATGCCTAAATGGAAATTAATTATGGAAATTAATTGTGGGGTATCACATCAAAGAGATTCAGATATTCTTTGTCCTTGTCTGAGATGATCGGATTATTAACAGGCCAGTTGATCCCTATTTCAGGATCAGACCATATGATTCCACCTTCGTCTTCCGGTGCATAAAAATCAGAGCATTTATACAGGAAATGAGCAGTTTCGCTAAGAACGCAAAAGCCGTGAGCAAATCCTTCGGGAATAAATAATTGGCGTCTGTTTTGGTCTGACAGATAAACACCGGCCCATTTGCCGAAAGTAGGTGAATCCGGCCTGATATCAACGGCCACGTCAAATATTTCACCTGTAATAACCTGTACCAGTTTGGCCTGTGGGTGCTTAACCTGAAAGTGCAGTCCCCTTAAAGTGCCTTTAACGGAACATGAAAGATTGTCCTGGACAAAAATCCGGTGAATACCTGATTCGCGGTATCTATTCTGGTTGTAGGTCTCCATGAAAAAACCACGGCTATCCCTAAACACTTTAGGCTCGATGATAAAGACGCCTTCAAGCAATGTTTTTATAATTTTCATAATAACTGTTTCTTCTCGCCATTAAATATTTTGAATGTCCCCTTTGGGGAATGGGAGAAAATTACTTTTTACCTGTTTTACGGCAACGAGTATATAGAGTTCCGGTTCGTCTAAAAATTTTTCTACGTGAAACCCATGGGCCGCAAACATCATTTCGGCCTCATGTTTTTGTGGAAAGTCATCTAGAGGGAAAGGCGATTTTTTCTTTAATATACCGATAAATTTTTTTCCCATGGGATGGCTGATAACCATGCGGCCGCCGTTTTTCATCATCCTGCCGATATTTGTAAAAACACCTTTTTTATCCACAAGATTAGGATAACAGGCGTTTATAAAAACCACGTCGATTCCGCCTGCGGGCAATGTCAAATTCCGTGCATCTGAAACAATTGTCGCAACATAAGGATAATGTTCTTTTAATTTTTCCAGCATTACCTGTGAAAGATCACACGCATAGATTTTTTCAGGTTCATACTCTTTAATAATCGGAATTAATATCCCTGTTCCTGAACCTATGTCCAGAATCATGTCCCCTTTTTTTATTTTTGCCGACGCCGTGATCTGTTTTAAACGCATAGGAACGCCTTGGGGCAGGGGGGGATCAAACACATCGACCCGTTTGCTGAAAAAATCCCGCTGCATGCGGTTTATATTCCTGATTCTTGCTTCACCAGGCGTGTCGTCTGGTTCCATCGGCGTCTTCTTAATTTTCAATAAGAGAGTTTCCCGTCATCTCTTCCGGTTTATCGATGCCCATTATATAAAGGATCGTCGGGGCAATGTCCCTAAGACTGCCGCTTCTTAATCCTTTATTTTTACGGGTGTCATCTACCAGGATGAAAGGGACGGGATTGGTTGTATGGGCGGTGTGAGGGTGACCGTTTTCATCCAGCATTTTTTCCGCGTTTCCGTGATCTGCTGTAATCAGGGCAACGCCGTCTAATGCTTTTATTTCGGCAATTATGTTACCTACACACCTGTCAACGGTTTCACACGCCTTGATTGCAGCGTCAATAACACCTGTATGGCCGACCATGTCCATATTGGCAAAGTTTAAGACTACCAAATCATAATTATTTGATTTTAACCGTGAAATAACTTCTCCGGCAACCTGAGGAGCGCTCATTTCAGGTTTAAGATCATAAGTTGCAACATCGCGCGGAGATGGAACCATGCAACGGTCTTCTAATGGATATGTTTTTTCTTCGCCGCCGTTAAAAAAATAGGTCACATGGGCATATTTTTCCGTTTCAGCGATTCTAAGCTGGCGCAAGCCTTTTTCGCTTATC
>JAUVKB010000216.1 GCA_030596405.1 Deltaproteobacteria bacterium | reverse complement strand
TCTTTGCCAAGCCCCGGAAAAGTATGATTTAAGGCGCTGAAAGGCCAGGCGCTCAAGATTGTCGACTCTTTTATACCCATTATATTAAGCGGCCTTGTCAGGGGAGAAATTGTTTTTGCAAACCCCAGCCAGATAACCAGGCCTGAAATAACGATTATAAGGGGTATGCATAAAAACAAAGATTTATGTCTTAAGAAAAACATCAAAATTTCAGGATAATAATGCATAAACCGGAAAAAAGAGAAGAGTACGATAAACAGCAGCGCTCCTATAAAAACAAGGTTGAGAACAAATCCTTTTCCAAAACCTAAGGGCATCCATTTTCCCGTCAGGTATATCAAGACTATCCCCACGGCTATCCAGTGTGAATAGTTAAAAAATACTTTTTTTATTCCCGCCGGTATTCTTTTGCCAGGCGATTTTTTTCCGACAAACAAGATGTGGGCCAGGGCCGGCACAATAAAAAGGGCGATAAGCACCGAAGCGAACAAGGCAAAGGTTTTTGTATATGCCAGGGGTTTAAAAAGCTTCCCCTCCGGGCCGGACATGGTAAATACAGCCAGAAAGGAAACAATGGTAGTTGCTACAGCCGTTAGAATAGCCCCCCCCACCTCGCCGGCCGCGGTATAAACAACGTTCAAGGGATTCTCGCCCTTGCCGGCCTCTTTGAGATGTTTCAGGATATTTTCGCACATAATGATTCCCATATCAACGATAGTGCCTATGGCAATGGCAATACCGGCCAGAGACATGAGATTGGCATCTACCGTAAAAATTTTCATCATGATAAAGGCCATCATGACCGCCAGGGGAAGGGTCAGGGAGACAACCAGAGAGCTGTTGAAATGCATTAAAAAAAGAAGGATCACAATAACAGTGATCAAGATTTCCTGGGTAAGGGCTTCCCGCAGGGTGTCCAGGGTTTCATTGATGAGTGTTGTGCGGTCATAAAAGGGCACGATCCTGACTTTTGAAACAGTTCCATCCGGAAGGGTTTTAGAAGGCAGGCCAGGCTCAATCTGTTTAATTTTTGCTTTGACGCGTTGAATAACGGCCATCGGATTTTCCCCATAGCGCACAACAACAACTCCGCCGACCACCTCAGCCCCTTCTTTATCAAGAGCCCCTCGTCTGAGCGCCGGTCCCAGATGAACCTGGGTAGCGACATTCTTAACATAAATCGGGATGTTTTCATTGACCTTGATCACCACATTTTCAATATCACGGAGGCTTTTTATAAAGCCGATGCCGCGCACAACATATTCGACTTTGTTGAATTCAATGGTTTTCGCCCCCACATCAATATTAGCCTTTTTCACCGCCGTCATAATATCTCTTAAGCCGACGTTATAAGCGCGCATGGCGTCAGGGTCCACATCTATCTGGTACTCTTTGACATATCCGCCGACGGAAGCCGTTTCCGAAACCCCTTCGGTTGATTGCAGAGCATACTTTACATACCAGTCCTGAACCGAGCGTAATTCATCCAGGCCAAAGCCCCGTCCCTCAAGTGTGTACCAGAATATCTGCCCCAGGGCAGTGGCATCCGGCCCCAAAGCCGGTGTTACGCCGTCCGGCAGATCCTTTGCAGCGCTGCTTAAACGTTCCAGCACACGGGAGCGTGACCAGTAAAAATCGACATCTTCATTAAAAATAATATATATTGTTGAAAAACCGAAGGCGGAGTAACTGCGGATGCTCTTGACGCCGGGGACACCTTGCAGGGAAACAGCGAGAGGATAGGTAATCTGATCTTCCACATCCTGGGGAGAACGTCCCATCCATTCCGTAAAGACGATTTGCTGGTTTTCTCCTATATCGGGAATCGCATCAACCGGCACGGGATCCCTCGGCGCGATGCTTTGCTTGATATCAAAGGGCATTACGGACAAACCCCAGAGCACAATCCCGATAGCAAAAAAAGCGGTAACCAGTTTATTCTCAAGAAAAAATTTTATAACACTATTTAGCATTGGTTCGTCTTTTTTTAAAAAATTTATTGGGGTTTAGGAGCCATGCTGATGACCGCTCTGCGGCTGCCGTTTTATGATTGCTCTTCCGTATTCGCCCCGGATTTCACCACACTTTAGCATTTTAGGCCCAGAATAAGGATTTCTGATTGCGCCGGAATCCTGCAGCCAGAACCCGCCCTTACCATCAAAGGCCATAGGGCAGAAGGTTAAATACAGTTTTAAATCGTCTTTGTATTCATATTTTTCAAGAATTTCTTTCAGAATCCTGGAAACATCTGCAAATTGAGACCGCAGTTCAGGCAAAGCATGGTTAATCGTATTCAAAGTTGATATTATTATTTTTAATTCGCGTGCTATTCCCTCCTCCTGATTTTCCAATCTGTTATTTTTTATTATATGTTCTATTCGGCTTTTAAACTTTTCCATGTTTTGAGCGGCTTCGTGGATATTATCCCTGGAGAGTGCGTTTGCGACTGACAGATAATGCGGGAATGCGGTTCTCAATATTCCGGCATCCTCCACATAGCTTCCGGCCGCCTGCGTCAAGGCGACTTGGTTTTCGCTGTAATAACCGCCGGGATTCATCATGCTGGGCTTGCCTTCAATCTGAAGAGCGCTGTCAATTTTAAAATTCCCCCGGGTTACAACCTTTTCTCCGGCGCGTAATCCGGAAAGCACAATATAGTAGTCTCCGGTCCGGGGGCCCAAAACGACCTCCCGGCCAATATAACGGTGAAAGCTTGATTCTCCGGCGGGGTCTTCAACATAAACGACAGCTCTTTTACCGGTAATCAGGGGAGCTGTTCCGGGTATCACCAACGCTTTTTTTTCCGCAGCCGGTTTATCCGTAAAACCGAATTCGTGTGTTCTGATAAGGTCCATGCCGCATATATCGCAGGCCGCCTTATGATCTTTGAGAATGCTTGGATGCATTGGGCAAATCCATTTGCCGGCCAACTCCAGCGCATAAACTATACCGCCTGCTCCAAGAACCGATTTTATGGTTGCCCTGACAAACATACCGGGCTTAAGTTTTTTGTCTTTATTGTCTACATTGACGCGCAACTTGATTGTGCGGGTCTTTTCATGCACAAAGGGCTCAATAAAAGCAATTTTACCCTTAAAAATTTCACCAGGATAGCTTTCGGTCTCAACCTTGACGTGTTGGCCGTAATGCAGCCATTGAATATCGCTTTCATAGGCGTCTAAAAACAGCCATACCTTGCTCAGATCGGCAATAGTGTAAATCCTGTCTCCTGTTTTAACATACATTCCCTCAAAACCATTCTTGTGAATAACCGTTCCGGCAATAGAGGAATAGATGGTCATATGTTCCATGGGTCTTCCTCGTCTGCCGATATCTTGAATCTGTTTTTTGCTGATGCCGTAGAGCCTCAACTTCTTTTCGGAGCTTGCCAGAGTCGTTCTCGCCGTGTCACGG
>JAUVKB010000005.1 GCA_030596405.1 Deltaproteobacteria bacterium | reverse complement strand
GAGCCACGGCAATGGGGTTGAAGCAGACAGCGACGAATTTAGGCGGAGTAATCGCCGCTGTTACACTTCCTACGCTCGCCATTGCCCTTGGCTGGCGTTACGGTTTTGCTGTAATCGGCATTATAGAAATATTGGTGGGTATTCTATCTTTTATTCTGTATAAGGAACATCCGGGGGAAAAAGATGAGACCAGGGAGGCCGGAAGTAAATCTCTGGATGGATCGGTCAGCCTGGTGCGTGATGTTTTTCTTAACCGTGAAATACTTTTGCTGGGTTGTGTCGGCATCTTTTTTGCGCTAATAGAATTTTCAGCCATAACTCATATGGTTTTATACTTGAAAGAGACATTTTTTTTCACCGCGGTATTGGCCGGAGGCCTTTTGGCGATGTTTGAAGGAGCAGGAGTGTTCGGCAAGCCTTTATTCGGATTGATAAGCGACCGTTTTTTTGGGGGGAAAAGAAAAAAGACATATTTTCTGATTGCCATAATTAGTTGCGCCATGTGCCTTGTTATGGCTTTTTCATCATCATTGGGCGCCTCAAAATGGAGTCTGCTGCCTGTTCTTGTGGTTTTCGGTCTGGCTGCCAACGGTTGGGCGGGTGTCCATTTTGCCTTTGTCGGAGAGTGTGCCGACAGGAAAGCCATAGGGATAGGAATAGGTTTTGCAATGACAATCGGCGCGGTCGGCAATATTGTGGGTCCACCTTTATTCGGTTATATAGTTGATGTTTCAAAAAGTTATAGGCCTGCCTGGTTTTTTCTGGCATTTTGCGCACTGGCTATAATGGCGCTGGTCATTCCTGTGAGAGAGCACAGGAGAAAAATTTGATTCTTTAAATATCAGGTCTTGACATAACAGGCATGATCTAATAGGCGGTAGATATTGATTTTGCCATCAATTTTGAATAGGGTTTGTTGCATGGGGAAAAGTGCGATGGAAAACAGTATTATAAGAAAAGATGAAGGGCTTGTAAGCACGATTTTTTTAAACAGGCCTGAAAAGAGAAATGCATTGAATGCCGATGCCCTTTTCGGTTTTGGTGATGCGGTCAGGAAGATTGAAAAAGATGGTAGATCCAGAGTAATCGTCATCAGGGGGGCCGGAGACAAAGTTTTTTCATCCGGGGTGGATTTTTCCGAGGGTCAGGCAGCGTTTCCAAGGGTTATAAAGGGGCTGGAACATTGTCTTGACAGTCTTATAAATTGTTCGCTCCCGATTATCAGCATGATTTACGGGCCGGCAATAGGAGCCGGGCTCGATATTGCGGTTATCTCTGATTTTCGTATTGCAGCGGAAGATGCGAAATTCAGCGCCCCTTTGGTTAGACTGGGAAGGACGTATTATTATACGGCCATAGAACGTTTAACCCGGTTAATCGGTTTGGCTGCGGCTAAAGAGATTCTTCTTACCGGAAGGTTGATTAATTCGGAAAGAGCAATAAAATTAGGCCTCGTTAACCAGGTGGTCGGCCATGATGAGCTTGAATCCGTTGCCTTGTCATTGGCAAATGAAATTGCTGAGGAAACAGCGCCTTTGGCGGTTAAGGTTACAAAACTAACTATAAAAAAACTTTTTGAGGAGACGGTTCTTGATCCGTCGTTAGAAAAAGAGTTGGGGCGTTTTGTAGATGAGATAAACCGTAGCGAGGATGCAAAAGAAGGTGTAAAAGCCAAGATGGAAAAACGTAAGCCTGTGTTTAAAGGAATATAGTGCTGACCGGTTTTGGCTTTTTACAAGGCTATCAGTGCCAAATTTTATTATATTAACGTATGAAGGAGGTTTGTTTTATGGAGTTTGAAACTATCAAGCTGGACAAAGAAAATCATCTTGCCAGGTTGACGTTAAACAGGCCGGAGAGGCGTAATGCCCTCAACAGAAAGATGATGGAGGAGTTGACTGTAGCGATCGAGGACGTAGCCGCAGATGACGACATGAGAGCTTTAATTCTTACGGGATCCGGCAAAGCCTTTTGCGCCGGGGCTGATATTGACATCATGCCTGGCGGAGGGGACACAAAGGAACTCGGCGAATTGGGCGTTGAAAAATTGAGACGGTCCTTTCTTTTTGTAACGGTAAAGAAGATTATTTTAGGACTCCAGCAAATGGACAAACCTACTATTGCCATGCTCAACGGAGCTTGTGTGGGCGCCGGTTTTGATCTGGCTTTAGCGTGTGATTTGCGGACGGCAAGTGAAGGGGCAAAGTTTATGTGCGGTTTTGTAAAACTTGGTCTTTTCCCAGGTTTTGGCGCCGCGTGGTTATATCCCAGGACTATGGGACTGGGAAAGGCTTTTGAATTGCTGTTTACCGGAGATATGCTTTCGGCAAAAGAGGCGAAAGAGATAGGCATGGTTAACAAATTGGCGCCCCCTGAAGAACTCGAAGCAACAACCTTGGAAATGGTGAAAAAGATAGTCAATGGCCCTCCTGTTGCTATAAGGTTAATGAAGGCTCAGGTTTACAAAGGGATGGGTATGGATTTGAGCACAGCTTTGGACGAAGCCTCTGTTTGTGAATCAATAACACTGGCATCAAAAGACCATATTATAGGTGTTACAGCTTTACGGGAAAAAAAGGCACCATCTTTTATTGGGGATTAAATCACATTTTATTTTTAAAGGAGTAAGCGGATATGGATAAAAAGACAGAAGACAGAATCAAGCAGTTGCGGGAAATAAAAGCGATAGCCGTAAAGGGAGGCGGAGACAAGAGGATAGCGGCCCAGCATGAAAAGGGAAAAATGACAGCACGGGAAAGACTCGACTATCTGTTGGACAAGGGCAGCTTCCAGGAGTTTAATATGCTGTACGGTCATCTTGAGGGAGCACCGGGTGACGGTGTAGTTTATGGTCACGGCACTATCAATGGGAAAATCGTCTGTGTATATTCTCAAGATGTTACACTCAAGGGTGGATCCATAGGTGCGATACACGGTATGAAGATGCACAAAACAGTTGAACTTGCATTGGAGATGGGCGTGCCTTTTATAGGTCTTCACGATTCTCCGGGCGCAAGGCTTCCCAAATTGGGTGAGTCCAAATGTGCTTTGGGTGACTTATATGAAAAAAGCGGCGGCTCCTTATTTGCTCCTAATACACACGGGTCAGGGGTTATTCCACAGATATCCGCCATTATGGGAACCTGCGCCGGGATTTCCGTTTATTCCCCTGCGCTTACGGATTTTATCTTCATGGTAGACAAACAGAGTCATATGTTTATTACCGGTCCGGCAATGGTAAAAACCGTTACGGGAGAGAGTCTGTCCTATGATGAACTCGGCGGGGCTGAGATACACTGTAAGGTAAGTGGTGTTGCAGACGGAAGGTTTGCATCAGAGAAAGAGCTTTTAGACGGCATAAAGGATCTGTTGAGTTATCTGCCGCAAAACACTAATGAAAAACCTGAGGTAACTGAGGAGGCGACCAATGCCGATAGAATGGTTGAAGAACTGACGGAAATCGTTCCTTCTGTTCCCAACAAGCCTTATGATATTCGTGACGTTATACGTACCATAGTGGATAAAGGCCGTTTTTTTGAGATAAAAGCCGAATTTGCAGGTGAAATAGTCGTGGGTTTCGGCCGGATGGACAACAAAGTGGTAGGTTTTGTAGCCAACCAGCCGAAAGTCTATGCGGGCAGCATGACCGTTGACAGTTCCGACAAGCAGGCCAAATTCATTAGATTCTGTGATTCTTTTAATATTCCTCTTGTATTGCTGGTAGATACGCCGGCATACATGCCTGGGAGCGATCAGGAACATCGCGGGATTATCCGCCACGGGGCAAAAGTGTTATACGCACTTTGTGAAAGCACGGTTCCGCGAATTGTCATGGTGTTAAGAAAGGCTTACGGCGGGGGGAATCTCGGCATGGGTATAGTCCCGGGAATGGGGACGGATCTTATTTTTTACTGGCCGATTGTTGAGGTGGGTGTGCTTGGAGCGGCAGCGTCTGTTCAACTCTATTTCGGCAAAGAGATAAGAGATTCCGACAATCCAAAAGAAATGTTAAAAGAAAAACTTTCAGAATTTGGTGATAAGTACTCAAATCCCTTAAGAGAAGTATCGGCCAACTGGGCCATCGATGATGTTATTGAGCCGAAAGAGACCAGAAAAGTACTGATTCAGAGCTTAAGACTCCTTTCAACAAAAAACAGGAATACGAGACATCCCAAGCGTCACGGCAACATTCCTCTATAGATTAAAGATGAATATATTTTCCCTTTCTCCGGCCCTAAGCTTACGGCAGGAGAAAGGTTTTTTTATACTGGTTCTCAAAATAACGTTGAAATGCCATTGTATGGCAAAATATTTCAGATTGATGGTTTCCAAAGCATAAGGCCGGTTGTACCGTCATAGGCTCTTTTCATGGGCTTGCCTGTTAATTCCTGAATGTCAATTTCCCCCGCAAAAATAATTGTTTCCGAAAAAAGATGTCCCCCGATGGTTTTCCCTTGCTCATCACCCAAAACAATATGTGCATGCGCCATGGGGCATCCATCTTTTAGTGAAATATTTCCTGTACAGCTTACAATTTCAAGAGGCGCTTTTTCTTTGAAAGTAACGTAAACCTGTTGCTTTTGGTCATATGAACCTATGGTAACCGACGAAACAGCTCCAATAACTGAAAAAGTCGCCATGCTGATTGATGTGTCCCGGCAGAAGTTTTCGATTGATGAAATCAAATCTTTATCATAAGCAAGGCGCCCAAGAAAACGACGACCAAGTTTATATTCTGAATAAAATAACTTTTTCATATTAAAATCCCGATGCATATTAAATGTCAAAAAAACCGATAATAAAAAATTTGGATAATAAAACCTTGCTTTTATGCTGTCAATTAACAAATAAGGCATGCTCAATAAAATATGACTTTTAGAAGCGCTGTTGGCACAACATAAAATTTTGTTTCTTGACATAAAATGCGCTATATGATTAATTTTATTTTTTTAAATGGTTATTTAAGTGTTTTTTGGGTGCAACGCTTGGAACAACCAGTTAAATTTTTTTGTCATATTAAGAGGTTAGCCTCAATACAAAAATTTAACCAATGGTCTTTAGTGTTTTAATTAAAAACCAGCAAAACAAACAAAAGGGATTTTTTGTATGAAAAGAACATATCAGCCAAGCAGAATTAAACGTGCCAGAACACACGGTTTTATGAAAAGAATGTCAACAAAACAGGGCAGAAGGATAATTAACAGACGCAGAGCTAAAGGGAGAAAATGTTTAGCAGTTTAAAGGGTGGGCTTTAAAAATTACTGACAGTCGATTTCGCAAAAACATTTTATGAGGAACGGATATTTTTGGTTTTTTCATATACTAAAGCAGATAGGATTTTGAAACGTCCCGAGTTTTTAAAATTATCAAAACATGGAATGAAGATTCATTCCAAACACTTTTTAGCCATATTCTGCCCGGGGCGGTATGAAAGAATACGATTGGGCATTACCGTAACAAAAAAAATTGGGGGGGCTGTAACCCGTAATCGAATAAAACGTTTTTCTCGTGAATTTTTCAGGTTAAACAAACACAGTGTTGCAGGAAACTGGGATATCAATATAATTGCTAAAAAAAATGCGGCGAGTCTGACATCGGATCAAGCATTTTTGTCCCTTCAAAACATTTTTAACAAAATATCCAGAAACTTTGATTATTAAAAGATTAATACTTTTGATTCCCTTAACTCTTATAAGGGCATATCAATATATTTTATCTCCGGTCTTTGGACCTGCCTGTCGTTTTTACCCAACCTGTTCTGATTATGCTTATCAAGCTTTTTTGCGTTATGGTTTATTTAAAGGGGCTTTTCTTGCTTTAAGAAGAATTATACGCTGCCATCCCTTTAATCCCGGAGGAATTGATTACCTGCCTTAAATAATAAGGATGTGCCGACCTTCAGTCAATCCTACAAAATTGCAAAATTGCAAAATCAATGCCCTTTGACGGATACAAATTTCATTTTAGACATTTATTTTAGCTCCGGGACAAATTATGGCTTTGTCTTCCCGGATTAATGGAGAGGAACATGGAACAATCTCGTTTGGTTATAGCTATAGTGCTTTCTTTTCTTGTGCTTTTTTTATGGGAAGTGCTGTTTGTCGACAAGCAAGCACCCCTCAAACAAAAGCAAAATTTAGAACAACAACAAACAGCAGGTGAAGAACCTTATGCGGAAAAAACCGAAATACTAATTACCGACAGGGCGGCTTCATATAAAGATAATTATTCGCAACCATTACAGGAAATCAGAAAAATAACTGTAGACACCCCTTTGTACTCGTTACAAATTTCAGAAAAGGGGGCGGTATGCAAAAGTTTTGTCCTTAAAAATTACAGAGAGCGCGTTAATAATGATTCACCATTAAAAGAAATGGTATCTGATAGTGACAACGGGATGTTCAGGACCGGATTTGCCGGCAACAGCCTTGTCGGCATTAATGATGCAGTTTTTTTAGCAAATATTGATTCCGATTCCATACAGATTAACAGTCAACCTTATGAACTCTCCTTTTCATGGATATCTCCTGAAGGGGTTGTTATAGATAAAACTTTCTCCTTTTCTCCTTAAACGTATATAATCGGTCTTAATGTCGCTGTTAAAAACGGATCCGATCGTACAATAAAGGACAATTTAACACTTTCCCTGGTAAATTCTCTTTCTGAAGAAATAAGCATGTATGGTTTTGAAGGGCCTAGCGCATATATAAACAATGAATTAGAACAAATAAAAATAAAAAAGATCAAAGACAAAAATGTTTATATAGGTCAATTCAAATGGATTGCTCTTGAAACGCGGTACTTTATCTCAAGTATTATGCCAAAAGGTCAAGCAGAAGCGAGCATGCGACTTATACTGGAAGAAAATAATATATTAGAAAATCAGTATGTGCAACCTGCCTGTACAATAAAGCCGGGCACACAGCGTCGATATGAATACAATCTGTTCATGGGGCCAAAAAGCGTAAAAACATTAAAAACTGTCGGCCATAACCTTGACAAGGCAATATATTTCGGCATGTTTGATATTATAGCAAAGCCCTGCCTCTGGTTAATGAATTTCATTTACGAATTTATTCCAAATTATGGGATCGCCATTATAATGTTAACTATTTTTACCAAATTAATTCTGTGGCCGTTGGGCACCAAGAGTTACAGGTCTATGAATGAGATGAAAAAAATTCAGCCGTTAATGACAGAAATCAGGGAAAAACATAAAGGCAACAAGAAAAAAATGAACGAGGAGATGATGAGCCTGTACAAAGTTTATAAGATAAACCCCATGGGCGGATGTCTTCCGATGGTCGTTCAGATCCCGGTATTTTTTGCTCTTTACAGAATGCTGTATGAAGCCATAGAATTAAGACATGCTCCTTTTTTCGGATGGATAAATGACTTGTCTGCTCCTGATCGCCTTTTTAATTTCGGCTTTTCCATCCCTTTTATGGAACCGCCTTACGGCATTCCGGTTCTGACAATCATTATGGGCGGAACCATGTTTCTACAACAAAAAATGTCACCGCCGCCGGGAGATCCCGCCCAGGCTAAAATGATGATGTTTCTTCCTATTATTTTTACAGTAATTTTCATAAATTTTTCATCCGGTCTTGTTTTATACTGGCTTGTGAATAATATATTATCTATAGCCCAACAACACTATATTTCAAAGACAACTGCTTAATAACGGAGGTTATACATGTCGGCTTGTTTGGAATTTGAAGGCAAAAATGTCGAAAAGGCAGTCGATAAGGCTTGTAAAGAACTGTGCATAATCAAAGAAGAACTGAAGTATGATGTGGTCTCTTATGGCTCTACAGGTATTTTTGGATTGGTGGGAACAAAAAAAGCAAAAATTATCGTTACTGCCCCGCCGGAACATGTGCAAAAGCATGAGGAAACAAACGATAGCCATAATGAACAGCATACAGTAAGTGATCAGTCGCAAACGGAGCCAACGGTCGATAATATTGATAACAAGAGGGTTTGCGCTTTCTCCGATGAACATAAAGAGCTTTGCAAAACTGTTATTCAAAAAATGATAGACTTGATCACAACAGATGCAAAAATATCGGTTGAGGAACTCCCGGATAAGATCGTGTTTAATATAAAAGGGGGCAACTCCGCCGTTCTTATCGGAAAACATGGGCAAACGCTTGAAGCAATTCAGTATCTCGTTGAAAAAATTGTTAATAAGCGCAGTGAGCAAAGAGTCCGCATACAAATCGATGTCGAAGGCTATCTTGAAAATAGACGCGCAAACCTGAAATCAACAGCCTTGCGGCTGGCTGAAAAATCGAAACGAACCGGAAAACCTGTTACAATCGGTCAAATGAATACCACCGACAGAAGAATCGTCCATCTTGTACTAAAAAACGATGATAAGGTAAGGACACAGAGTATGGGGGAAGGGTTATACAGGAAGCTTGTAATCTTCCCCAAAAACAATTATCGCAAGAAAAAAAACAACTATAAAAGCAAACCATAATATATTTGTTTTTTTAACGAGAAATAGTTGGAAACTTTTTTAGCCTATGGACAACTCTACTATCGCCGCCATTGCAACACCAACAGGACTTGGCGGCATCGGTATAATTAAGATTTCCGGCCGTAATGCTTTGTCTATTGCTGCAAAACTCTTTAAAAGGTCACCTTTTTCATCAAATACGTCCAAAGAGACAAGCTGCTCTGTTTCTTTTAAATCACACCGCCTATATCACGGTTATATTGTTGACCCTGAAAAAGAAAGGGTTCTTGACGAGGTTCTTCTCGCCGCAATGATTTCCCCTCACTCTTACACCACAGAGGACGTAATAGAGATACAGGCACATTCAGGCCATCTTGTAATAAATTGCATATTGGAACTGGTATTAAAGAACGGGGCCAGGCTTGCCGAACCCGGTGAATTTACTAAAAGAGCTTATCTTAACGGACGTATTGATCTGACACAGGCAGAAGCTGTTATTGACATTATAAAAGCAAGAACTGAAAAATCTCTCGGTATTGCATTTGCCCAGATAAAAGGGGAAATAAGGGCACGGGTTGAACTGATAAAAAACTCTCTGCTTAATATTCTGGCCATGACAGAAGCTCGAATAGATTTTCCGGACGACATTGAAGAGGACATTAATCCTCAGGCAATTCTTGAGACCATAGAGCATGATGTTGCTGTTCCGTTAAAAAAACTCGTTAGAAGATATGAAGATGCGCATGTTTTAAGAGACGGACTTAAGCTCGTTGTTGTTGGGAAACCTAATGTCGGCAAATCGAGCCTTATGAACAGCATGATTCAAAATGAACGTGCAATTGTCACGTCAGTGCCGGGAACAACACGGGATATAATAGAGGAAACCTTGAGTATTCATGGCATTCCTGTAATTATCACAGACACCGCCGGCCTTCATGATACGGACAATCCGGTCGAGGTCATAGGTATAAATAAAACCCATGAGTATATCGACAAATCAGACATGGTCCTTTTTATGGTTGACGCCTGTTCCCCTTTAACGAGTGATGATCACAAAATATACGAAACGATCAAAGACCGGTCTGTGTTACTGGTGATCAATAAGACTGATTTGGTTGACGGGGGGGTTAACTTTAATACCCCTGATTCATGGGGGCAAATACCGCGTGTTAATATTTCGGCGCTTTATAACAGGGGTATTGACGACCTTAAGAATTTAATTGTAAAATATTTATTTGGGGAACATGTTATAGAGGCTCAAAACATGATCGTCCCAAGTTTAAGGCATAAGCTTGCCTTTGATCGAGCCTTATGCGCTGCCTATTCTGCAATTAAAGGGATTAACTCCGGAACGCCTTTTGAGCTGATTGCTATCGACATCCGGGAAGGGATCGATTCGCTCGGCGAAATCATCGGCGTTAACACAAAAGAAGATGTGCTTGATAAAATATTCAGCAATTTTTGTATAGGCAAATAATGTTTCACGTGAAACAATTTCACGCTGTTTGCATCCCCGGAATAAGTTTTTAAAAATTTAACAGAATTTAACAGAATTTAACAGGGGTTAATTTATGGACAATATTTTTATGCCTTTTTTTAAAAAGTATGAAGAGCTGATAGTAGCGGCAGACGGAGCGTTCACTCATGTGAAAAATGAGTATCCTCAACATGTTAAGTGTGAAATCAAATGTTCTGACTGCTGCTATGCCTTGTTCGATCTTGCCTTTATTGAAGCTTTGTATATCAATTATTTTTTTAACAAAAAATTTGATGGCGCGGAAAGAGGAAAGCTTATTGAAAAGGCCAATAAGGCTGACCGGCAAATATATAAAATCAAAAACAAAGCCTATAAAGAATTTGAAGCCGGCAAAAGCGAAGATGAAATACTGCTGGAAATGGCGTCAGAACGTATACGTTGCCCGCTTCTTAACGATGAAAATCTATGTTCTCTCTATGAATACAGGCCGATAACATGCAGGTTTTATGGGATACCGACATCTATAGGGGGCAAGGGGCATACCTGTGGGAAATCGGGCTTTGTTGAAGGCAAACAGTATCCAACCGTTAACCTGGATATAATTCATAAGAGGCTTTATGAATTATCTGATAAGTTAGTTAAAAAAATAAAATCCAAACATATAAAAATGGCGGAACTGCTCGTGCCTCTATCGATGTCGCTTCTTACCGTTTACGACGAAGAATATCTGGGTATCGGTGAAAAAGAAAAATCCGATAATAGTAAGGAGGATGAAAATGGGTAATCCCTGTCAGGAAGAGGAAACAAAAAAGAAGGCTATTTTTGACACCATGTCTCCCCGACGCCAAGAACATATCCTGAAAAAAGGATATGACAAGTGGAATCCTTTTGAAAAACCGAAAGACCCGATAGATATAAGAAAGGATAAAACAAGGCGCACATCTCAAATGCTTGTAAGGGAATTTCTCCAGACACGAAGCTTTGAAGAGTATAGCAACGAATACGGCAGGGGCGTTCTTGATATTTGTCTTGGCATAATTAACGAGCAAGACAGGTTTAAAGGAATGTATGATTTTGCCTGCTGGTACAGAGATCTTCTGAAAACGGAAGGGCATAAATAAGCGTCCCTTGAGCAGAAAAAAACTGGAGCAGAAAAAACTGGCCTTAACATTAAGAACAAAATTAAGAACAAAAAGAGATTGTCTAATATACCTTTGCTCAAAAAGATTGTGCTTTGCAAAATATCTGAAGCTTATAGATCTTTAACGCCTTGCGAGATAGAAAAAGATTTAACGCAAAAACCTTTTGGGGATAAAAAAGAGATAAAAAAGGCTATCAAAGAACTTGTTGCAGACAGACAGATCACCTATTCGTATAAATACGGCAGTACTTTTCTGGAAAAATCGTTTAATAATTCCGTCCGCATATCAAAGCATATTGTATTAAAACCGCCTGAAATATCATTCCAAAAAAAACCCGATGATGTTGTTGTTAATATAAGTCAGGGAGGAGCCTCGTTTGGTTCAGGGAATCATCCCACAACCAGGCTGGCTGCAAGGGGAATTGAAAAGGCGATAAAAACAGATAAACTTTTTAAGAAAAAGAAAAATTTAATTGCGCTTGATGTTGGAACCGGTTCGGGAGTCCTTGTAATTACAGCGGTATTGATGGGAATAAATCATGCGATTGGAATAGATAGCGACCCGATTGCAATAAAAGAAGCCAAAGAAAACGTTGTAATTAATGGTTTAAAAGATCAAATCGAAATTTATAACCGGCCATTGGAAGACTTTAGCAACAACAATATTAACAACAAATTTTCATTAATAACCGCAAATTTGCGTTATCCAACCTTAAAGAGCTTATATTTTATCATGAAAAAGCTCACAAAGCAGGGGTCGGTTTTGGTTCTATCCGGTATAAAAACAAGCGAAATCAAAGACCTTGAAAAAACATATGCGCAAGATTGTTTCAAGGTTAAGTGGAAAGAATGCGAGAAAGATTGGGCGGTGATTGTGCTTCAACAATAAAGGCCAACGATTTTATTCGTTGGCCTTTACGGAAAATCGATCAATCTTTCAATTTTTATTGCACCATAAAACTCCACAAAACACCTGCTGCAATGGCGGAACCGATAACACCTGATGAGTTGCACGCCATAGCGTGCATGAGAAGATAATTTGAAGGATCCTCGGACTGCCCCATCAAATGAACCTCGCGAGCGGAACCCGGCACAGCGGACACTCCTGAAGCTCCTAAAAGCGGGTTTATTTTTTCTTTCATAAAAAGGTTCATAATTTTGGCAAAAATAATGCCTGAAGCTGTTGCTATGCTAAATGCAACTGCGCCAAGGAAAAAGATGCTGATAGACTGTGATGTTAAAAACACATCGCCTTGAGTGCTGGCTCCGACCGTAAATCCCAGCAATATGGTTGCGGTATCGATAATAGCGGTTCTGGCGGTCTGGGCAAGACGGTCTGTAACACCGCAGACTTTTAAAAGATTCCCGAAAAAAAGCGTTCCCAGAAGCGGTATGGCCGTGGGTGCAAGAAAACAGCAGAGTAAAACCGCGACAACCGGAAAAACCAACAATTCCCTGTTTGAAACCTCTCGAGGATCCGGCATTCTGATAAGCCGTTCTTTACGAGTCGTCAGCAACTTCATTATAGGGGGTTGAATAACAGGTATCAAAGCCATGTATGAATATGCGGCGATCGCAATCGGCCCTATAAGGTGTGGAGCAAGCTTGGCTGTCAGAAAAATTGACGTTGGGCCATCAGCGCCCCCAATAATAGCAATCGATGCCGCTTCCCTTGGAAGGAACCCTAAAAACAGCGCGCCTAAAAGCGTAAAAAATATACCCATCTGCGCCGCCCCTCCAAGCAGCATAAGTTTCGGGCGTGCAAGCAAAGAAGAAAAGTCGGTCATAGCTCCCAGGCCCAAAAAAACGATCGAGGGATAAAGGCCAGAGGTAACTCCAAAATACAGGTAGTGCAAAACGCTGTTATCTTCATAAATCCCGATCCCAAAGCCCTTGAAAAAAGGGACATTTCCTACCAGAATACCAAAACCTATCGGCACAAGAAGAAGCGGCTCATATTTTTTGGCAATTCCAAGATAGATAAATATGGAGCCTACCACGATCATAATGACGTGGCGATAATCCGCCAGTAAATACCCTGTATTTGACAAAAATTGAAGAAACAGATCCATTGATTAACCCTTAATCCTTATAAGTAATTAATTACTTTATAAGTTATTAATTACTTTTTGTTGGTTCCAGGTAAAAACGCCATCTCCCTGAGATATTAATATGTTAGCCTGTCGTAAATATGTAATCGACAAGTGTGGATGGCCAAGCCCTTTTTTTTGAGACAACACATATAGCTCGGAAAGCTGAAAAGATTCTCCGAGTTCTTCAAGTAAAGGCATATAATTGACAATATTATCATCCATATCTTGAGGGGAAACAGGTTGGGAAGGAGTTTTTTCCTGCGTGCTTTCCGCTTTATCAGTCTGCCGTTTATTATTATTGAGCTTTTGATAATAATAAACTCTATTTTCCCAAAGATTGAGGACCTTGTGAAGCTGTGAAATAACAAAAGAAAGAACGGCAAGACCGGAAAAAACGATCAATGCACCGGTAACAGACATCACCCATCCATTATTGGCGGTAATTGCTCCTAAACCATACAAACCGGCACCTCCTCGGACAAATTAAAATCAAGACAAATTAAAATCAAATAATTATATAACATTCGGTTCAGTTTCTGAACAATTTTTAAGTTTAACATTAATTTAATGTTTAGATCAAGAGATAGATGGCTAAATACAAATAAATAACTGGATGGGTGTTCAATTGCCTTGATTAAGCACCCATTCAATAGGCAAAAGCTGCTTTTTTTTATTGTTACAATCTTTGCAGGACGGGACCACGTTTCCTTTTGTACTCCTGCCTCCCCGTGATACAGGAACAATATGATCCATTGTGAGTTCTTTCGGCGGAATGGGCTGTCCGCAGTAGTAACAGATCCCTTTTGAACAACGGCGTTTCCACCACTGCGACAACCTTAGCTCGCGTGCTTTACGGCGCTCAAGTTTTATGTCCGATCCATCTAGATCAAATGCAAAAGGCTTCATTTTACCCGTTGTTTATTGTCTTTGGTTTAAACGACAAACCGATGTTGTTTACCCATTTTATAATCGCCTTGTTTAATAGCACATAAAAGCTGTCAGATCCACCTAAACCACGTCTTCCAAAATAATAATTTATTTCAAGAAAAAGAGGCTTAAGCGTTTTTTTCCCTGTTGGTCCACCTGTTATTTCATTTGGTGTTTCATCTGGTGAAAAAAGAAAATCAAACCCCGCCAGGTTGATCCCTGTCTTTTTGCAAAAAGCTTTTGCTTCTTTAACACCGGCTTTTTGGACATCCTTATCAGAAACAGCATCTATTACGGCCCCTTTTGCCAAGCTGGAGCAAAACACTTCAGCGTCTTTCTGTACACGCCAATAGGAAGTAAAGATATGACCAATGGCGGCAACCCTTAACGTTCGGCCTTGAGCAGGTATATATTCTTGTATTAAAAAACCTTTCTGACCTGTCTTTTCATATGTTTTAGCCACCTGCAAAACATTAATAAATTCATCAAGAGTTTTTACCAAATAGACATTCTCGCCTTCTCCTCCCCAGTCAAATTTAAATACAAAAGGAAATTTAAACGGCATATTTTTATGAAACTTGTCATACTTGTTATAAAAAAAATCGGTATTTATATAAGTTTCCGTTTTGGGATGCGCCGCCCCTGTTTCCTGAAAAAGCATAGCCTGACCGGTTTTCCCGTAATAGTTGAATTTTATGTCATAATTGGGAAAAACATTGGGACAATTTTCTCGAACTGCTTCATACAAAGGTTTCAGGCAGCCTTGGGGAAGGATTACAGCATCAGCGGACTTAACAGCCGCAAAATCGTCAGGCCTCGGCCGGTGTCCGGGACATATTATATTTACGTCTGCTTCAAAACAGGGGTGGAAAGAAAGAATCATCAGTAACCAAATTTTCTCAAGGCTTTAGTATCTCTGGTCCAGTTTTTCTGCACCCTTACAAACAGTTTCAGATAGACATTTGTGCCCAGCAACCGTTCGATTTGTTTTCTGGCCTCCTCACCGATTTTTTTCAGCTTGCTTCCGTTTTTTCCTATTATTATCCCTTTTTGGGAATCGCGTTCAACATAGATATTGGCATAAATTTTTACAAGAGAACCATCTTTTTTTTCGGAAAAAGAATCTATAGAAACAGCTATGGAATAAGGTATTTCCTGGCCTGTAAAGCGAAAAACCTTTTCACGTATCATTTCTGAAGCGATGAATCGTTCCGGCATATCTGTAATGGCATCTTCAGGGAAAAAAGGGGGCCCATTGGGGAGAAAATTTTCCATTGTGGCAATAAGCGGTTCAATCTCATGTCCAAACTTAGCCGATACAGGCAGAATACATTTAAATGGATATGCGTTTGCCCATCTGTCAATAATTGATAAGAGCTTTTTTTTATCGATAAGATCTATTTTGTTGATAGCAAGAACAACCTTTTTTTTCTGTTTTTTTAAATTTTTTATCAGAAACTGCTCTTGAGCGGGATTCGATGTTGTTGCGTCCACCAGGATTAATATAAGGTCGACATCTTTAAGCACGGAAAGAGCGACATCGACTATCCTGATATTCAAGGGACTCTTTGCTCTATGAACTCCGGGTGTATCGATAAAAACAAGTTGTGAGCAAGGTCTGTGCAGTATGCCTGCTATTCTGTTACGGGTGGTTTGAGGTTTTTTGGAAGTTATAGAGATCTTTGTGCCGAGCATCCGGTTTAAAAGCGTGGATTTCCCCACGTTTGGGGCCCCTGCAATGGCGACAAAACCTGACCTGAAACCGGGAAATCTGTCGTTAATATCAGTCAACTTGTTTAATTTCCGTTTCTAAATTGCATAATTGTTTAAACCTATAACCTATAATAGATTGTCAGATAATTAATTTTTCAACAGCGCTCCAGACTTCATCCTTTCCCTGTCTGGTTTTTATGGAAAAGGGTATCAAAGCGTTTTTATCAACAAAAAGTTCTTTTGCTATGGCAATTCGCTGTTTTATCAGTTTTGTTTTTGCAATTTTATCCACTTTTGTCGTTACTAAAACAGTTAAAATATTAAAACTGGAAAACCAGTCGATAAAGTTTCGTTCCTCTATGCCGGGAGTGCGTCGTATATCCATTATCAGTACCACCCCCTTTAATGTTTTTCTGGTTAAAAGGAATGTCTCAATCATAGGGCCCCATTTTTTTTTAACAGATAGCGGAACCTTGGCATATCCATATCCTGGAAGGTCTACAAAAGTAAACGAATCGTTTATTACAAAAAAATTTATCAGCTGGGTTCTGCCGGGCGTAGAGCTTGTTTTTACCAGACGTTTCCGATTGACAAGCGTATTGATAAGTGAAGATTTTCCCACGTTGGAACGTCCGGCAAAAGCTATTTCAGGCAAATCCGAAGGGGGATACTGGGACGGTTGAACAGCGCTTGTTACAAATTCCGCAGATTTTATTATCATAATTTTATTTCCGTTGCGGGTTATCAGGCATAACGATTTTTGATATAATTCTCCAGTCTGTCCATCCCTTCTGAAATATTTTCCTTTGAATTTGCGTATGAAAACCTGAGGTATCCTTCACCGTTTTTCCCAAAATCGATTCCGGGCGTTACGCCGACATGAGCCTTTTCAAGGATGTTAAAGGCGAGTTCATATGAATTACCTGAAATATGCTTTGCATTTGCAAAAACATAAAACGCCCCTGTCGGCTCTACGGGAATTTTAAAACCCATGTTTTTAAGGCGGCTTATCATGTATCGCCTTCGATCATTATAGATTTTTTTCATGCGCGCAATATCGTCTCCCGCCTCTTTAAGAGCGGCGATTCCAGCCTTTTGAACCATGGAATTTGCTGAAATAAAAAAGTTTTGTTGAATTTTCTGAATAGAGCGCATGAAAGGTTTTGGCGCAATCAGATAGCCGAGTCTGAGGCCGGTCATGGCATATAGTTTTGAAAAACCGTTTAACACAAAGGCATGGTCTGTAAATTCCAGAATAGAGTGTTCTTTTCCTTCATAAACCAGACCGTGGTAAATTTCATCGGAAATGATATAAGGCGTAAATTCCGCTATTTCCTTCATCCGCTCTTTTGATAAAAGGTTTCCTGTCGGATTGGACGGCGAATTTATAAATATGGCCTTTGTTTTGTCTGTAATTTTTGCATTTATGGTTTCCGGCCTGTATTGAAAGCCGTCTTCTTCATAAACAGGTACGGTAACTACATCTCCCTGCATGAACTTTATAAAATTAGGATAGCATGCATAATGGGGATCTGAAATAATAACCTGGTCACCGATTTCAAGAAGCGCGGAAAACATAACAAACATGGCAGGAGATGTGCCGGAAGATATTATAACCCGGTCAGGAGTTACTGACACATTGTATGTCTTTAAATAGTGTTCGCAAATTGCTTCTCTGAGATCAAGAAGACCAAGGCTATGCGTATAATGCGTATGGCCATCATTTAATGCCCGGCAAGCTGCGTCCTTGATACACTGCGGTGTATCAAAATCGGGCTCCCCCACCTCAAGATGGATTATATGAGCTCCGCCAAGCTCCATTTCATGGGCTTTTTCAAGGATATCCATCACTATGAAAGAGCTCATTTCTTTTAGACGATCTGGAATCATTTTTTTAAACCTTTAAAAGTTATACCACCTTGTTAAGCGGATATTCTATAATGCCTTCCGCTCCTTGTTTTAAAAGATCCGGAATAAGATCTCTTACGACATTTATTTGCACCACCGTTTCAACTGAAAACCAGTCGGACTGGTAAAGCGGTGCAACCGTAGGAGCGTTAAGACTCGGAAGCAATGATATGATCTTTTCAAGCTGTGAATCAGGAACATTCATTTTAAGACCGACAAGCTTTTCGCCTAAAAGGGCTCCTTTCAGCAGCAGGGCTATCTGTTCAATCTTTTCTTTTTTGCCCGGATCTTTCCATGCATTATGGTTGGCTATAAGTTGAGAATTGGTCTGCATCAGTTCCTTTATAATTCGAAGACCGTGCGCCTTAATGGTGCTTCCTGTTTCTGTAACCTCAACAATGGCATCTGCAAGTCCTGAGACAACCTTTGCTTCTGTTGCGCCCCATGAAAATTCAACCGTAACGTCTATATTTTTTGACGCAAAATAATTTTTTGTAAAACCTACCAGTTCGGTTGCTATCTTTTTGCCGTTAAGGTCTTCAAGGCTCTTGATTTTAGAATCGTATGCAACGGCTAAAACCCATTTTGCAGGTCGTGAACTTACTTTTGAGTAGACAAGGTCGGCTACAACATGAACATCTGATTTGTTTTCAGCTATCCAGTCCTTTCCGGTAATCCCCGTATCCAACGTGCCGCTTTCTATATAGCAGGACATTTCCTGAGCCCTGCAAATTGCACACTCGATCGAATCATCATTGATTTCAGGGAAATAGCTCCTTCCGTTCACATTAATTTTCCATCCTGAACGCTTAAACAGGGCAATAGTTGCGTTTTGAAGACTTCCCTTTGGAATTCCCAGTTTTAATATTTGATTCATTGTTTATATTTCTCCTTGGGATTAAATAGCGGTTTTCCAATAATATTGACGGAATCACCCTCAATTTTTTTAAAAAAACAGCTTCTATATCCCATGTGGCAGGCTGCTCCGCCGACCTGTTCAACCTTTAAAAGAACAGTGTCATCATCACAATCTATTCTGATTTCTTTTACAATCTGTATATTTCCGGATGTTTTGCCCTTGACCCAGAGCGTTTGCCTTGAACGACTGTAATATGTGGCCAGACCGCTTGAAAGGGTCATTTCCCATGACTCTTCGTTCATAAACGCAAGCATTAAAACATCACCTGTTTTGTAGTCCTGAACAATAGTGGGCACAAGCCCCCCCAACTTGTTAAAATCAAGTTTAATCACTATAATAGCCCCATAATTCGGATGGAATTAAAATTACAATCTTATCTGGTTTTATTTTATCTGGCCAGATCTTATCTGGCCGGGTCTTATCTGCTTGGTCTTATCTGGTTGGCCCGGGTATATCGTAAGTAGTGCACGAACCTGTTGAACATGTCCTTGTCTGGATACTTCGTTCTTGATTTCCGCTGGAACAATTGCCAACGCAAAAATTGGTGCTGCTAAGAACCCGTTCAAATTCTGCAGCATGACATTTAGGGCATCTAAGCTCAACTTCCTCATCTTTTTTCATAACAAGCAACTCAAAAAACTCATTGCATTTTAAGCACTTGAATTCATATATCGGCATAAGAATCCTCCTTTTAAGTCCTAAAGCTAAAAATAAATCTTAATTATATCTCAAACAACATAATAATTCAATCAAATAATATAATGCGGATAAACACATTTGAGCCTAACACAAAATGTGCGCCATATAACCTTTATCAAGGTCTTCTGTAGTAGACTGGATGATGCTGGAAGTCCGGGAAAACAGCATAATGTTAATAACGAGGGAATGCTGTAAAAAGTTCATTATGTTTTTTGAAGCATCTCGCGCGCATGATTAAGCGTTGCCGGGGTAATCTTTTCACCGCCAAGCATTCTGGCTATCTCGTTAATACGTTCTTTCTCGTTAACAGGTTTGATGGTTGTCCTGGTTCTGCCGTGTAAAACATCTTTTGATATCCTGAAATGATGTTCACCGAATTTGGCAATTTGCGGCAAATGGGTGATACAAATAATCTGGTGCCGGCGGGCAAGGGAAGAGAGCTTTTTCCCCACGACCTCGGCCGTGCTTCCTCCGATTCCGGCATCGACCTCATCAAAAACAACCGTCTCAACCGATTCCGTTTTTGCCAGAATAGCCTTTAATGCAAGCACCACCCTGGAAAGTTCGCCACCTGAGGCGATAGCTGAAAGCGCTTTTACCGTTTCCCCTATGTTTGGAGCAATCATGAAGATTGCGCGGTCGATTCCCGTTTCCGTTATTGATCTGTTTTCTGTTGTAAGGATGTTTTCTGTTTGAGCGGTTGCAGGTATCGGTTGGAGCAATACATGAAATTTTGTTTGCGACATCTGAAGTGTGGCCAGCTCTTTTTCTATTTTTTTTGACAAAATTTCCGCGGCCTGTTTTCTTTTCATGGACAGTTTCACGGCCAATCCGGCTAATTTGTCGTGCAGTTTTAACAGCCTTGCTTCAGTCTCTTCTATTTTGCCGGATATATTTTCAATCCTGGAAAGTTCTCTGTCTATTGTTTCAAGATGGGCATGCACGGACTCAAGAGACCCGCCGTATTTACGTTTAAGCCTTTGCAGGGTGTCAAGACGTGTTTGTGCATCTTCAAGACGGTTTTTATCAATCCTTATGCTTTTTTGATATATTCCAAGCTCTTCTACAACTTCCTCTATCTTAAACGTGACATCAATTATATTTTCAGTTTTTGGAGATAATTCAGGATCTATCAGGCAGGCCTTTTCAAGACGTTTTTTTGCTTCAACAAGCCTTTCGATAATTGCTCCTTTAGAACTGTAAAATTCTTCAATAATATCATGGACCGTTTGGTAAAGAAGCTCTCCATTTTTAAGACGCAGTATCTCCTGTTCCAGCGCCAGATCTTCTCTGTAAGCTATAGACGCTTTGACAATCTCTTTTTGCTGGAATTTAAGCAGCTCAACATGTTCAGTTTGTCGATTTTTTATGGCCGTAAAGTTTTTAAGCTTTTCAACCAATGGAATCAGTTGATGAAAACATTTATAGACCTCTGACCTTAACTGCATCAGGCCGCCGAACTGGTCGAGTATTAAAAGGTGCTGTTCTTCTTTTAACAGCCCTTGATGCGCATGCTGCCCTGATATGCTGGCCAGATTTTCAGTTATTGATTTGAGTGCCTGAATGGTGGCAAGGCTGCCGTTAATGTATATTCTATGGCGGCTGCTTGTGGAAATGATCCGTCTTATCAACAGTTCTTCAGACGCATCATAACCATAGCCTTTTATAATTCCGTAAACCTTGCTTTCGGGTAAAAGATGAAACAACGCTTCAAGTTCGGCTGTTTCAGATCCTGTGCGAATAAGTTTGGCGGACGCCTTGCTGCCAAGAAGAAGATTTACCGCATTAATAATAACAGACTTGCCTGCCCCGGTTTCCCCGCTTAATATGGTAAGTCCATCTGAAAACTCTATCTGCAAGTCATCGATAATGGCAAAGTTTTTGATGGAAAGCTCTTGAAGCATAAAATTATTTTTTAAAAGAAAAACATTTTGCCCGAATAATTTTTTCCGCAATACAAAAACCAAGGTCAAACGCCTTTAAATTCGCTTCAAGATGAATGTTTTTAATTCTTGTTGCTATTGCTTCTTTAACATTTTCTGTCGACAGCGGAAGAATACCGGTTTGGATCAGAGAGCCGATCAGCACCATATTCATACACATGAGATTGCCGGCCTCTTTTGCAAGTTTAACCGCATCAAAAGCGACAAAACATTCAGTTTTTGCACGAATCAGATCCTGGAGTTTATCCAGATCAGGATAAACAACTTTTCCGATAGCCGCCGTATATGGCGGGAGAGGAGAAAGATTGGTAATCACAACGCTATTAGAATTGCATTTGTTAATTGCCCGCAGTGTTTCAGACGGTTCAAATCCAAGCAGCACATCCGCCTCACCATCTGAGATGATCGTACTTTCAGCATCTCCAAACACGACAGATGATTCTACAATTCCACCTCTTTGAGCCATTCCATGTATTTCACTCATGTGAACGGGAATGTCTGCAAGGAGAGCGGCTTCTCCCAAAACTTTGGAAGCAAGAAGATTCCCCTGCCCCCCTACCGCTATGATAATCAATCTTTTTGTATTCATTGTTAAAACCTGTGTTGAGAATCGCTTTGCCTGAAAAGAATCATATTTCACATTTTATCTCTAATTCTCTTTTAAGGGCAAGATGGCGTTTTCCGGACAGATCTGTGCGCATACTGAACATCCCACACACAGCACGGGATCTATTTTTACTCTGTTATCCTCAACGACAAATGCAGGGCATCCGAGCTCGTTGATGCATTTTCTGTGATTTTTGCATTTGTCACTTACAAAAAAAGGCTTCTTTTTAAGCTTTTTAAACCGTTTGGCGTATAAAGCACAAATCTCTCTGGATATAATAACCGAAACGCCTTTAAAATTCAAAGCGTCTTGAATGGCGGCAATGCTTTTATCAATGTTAAACGGTTTTATAACCTTAACCTTGGAGACACCAACTGCTTTAACAACCGCTTCAATTGATACAGGGCTATTATAACCGGCAAGGTTTAATTTTTTCATGTCAACACCGGGATGTGGTTGATGCCCTGTCATGGCCGTTGTCCCATTGTCAAGGATGACCAGCGTGAAATTATGGTTGTTAAACACTGCATTAACCAGGCCGGTTATCCCGGAATGAAAAAAAGTGGAATCCCCGATAAAGGAGATGACTTTTTTGTCTGTTACTTTTGAGAAACCGCAAGACGTACCAATGGAAGAACCCATGCATATATGAAAATCTCCCATGGAAAGAGGCGGCAAAAAACCGAGGGTATAACACCCGATGTCTGATGGACAAATTGTCTCTAAACCTTCCGACGCCTTTTTTACGGCAAAATAAGTTGCCCTGTGAGGGCATCCAGGACACATGCTGGGCGGACGCTGCGGAATTTCCGGAATATCGGCAACATCAACAGGTTGTGCAGGAGTATACGCCACATCAAAATATTGCGCGACACACCTTCTTACAAGCGCGGGATTGAACTCGTAAAGCCTGGAAAAAAGATTTTTTTCTTTCCCCTTTATCGATAAGGTGCGGCCTTCTTCGGCCTCCTGAGCAAAGGCTTTTACGGCTTCTTCCATATAAGGCTCGCCTTCTTCGACAACAAGAACCTTTTTACATCCTTTTAAGAAACCTTTTATCAGATCCGAGGGCATCGGATACGAAAATCCAAGACGAAGTATTTTGACATTGTCTTTAATGTTTAAATCCTTAACAGCATCATAAACATAATTATAACTCACACCATTACATATAATGCCCCATTTTCCTTGTCCTGTTGTAAAATTATATTTTGAGTTTTCGGAAATTTCTTTTGCTTTATCCATGTTTTTAAGCAATTTCGCATGAAGTTTTCTTGAAACGGAAGGCACCGGCACATAGTTGAAGGGCTCTTTTAAAAAATCACCCTTTGTAACTCTTTTTTTGACATCGCCCAAAACCACGACTCCAGTGGAATGATTGAGTCTTGTAGTGGTTCTGAAAATTACCGGCTCCTGAAGCTTTTCAGAAAGATCAAACGCATATGACACCAGCTCTCTTGCCTCTTCAACCGAAGAAGGTTCAACAAGCGGAAGCCCTGAAAGCTTGCTGTAATAACGGTTATCCTGTTCGTTCTGGCTGGAAAACATATTGGGATCATCTGCGGTCACAATCACCAGACCGCCCTTAACGCCTATATAAGCAAGCGTCATAAGCGCGTCCGCCGCAACATTCATTCCAACATGTTTCATTATACACATGCTGCGAATTCCTGAATTTGCTGTGGCGGCAACCAGCTCAAGAGCAACTATTTCATTGGTGCTATATTCAAAATAAAAATCGCTTTCCTGTGATATCTGAAAAAAGTTTGTCGATATCTCTGAAGATGGTGTCCCGGGATATGCGGCGGCAACGGCAACACCCGCCTCAAGCGCCCCTCGAACAATAGCTTCATTGCCTAAAAGCAGCATTTTTTGATTATACTTGCCTGTTAATAGTTTATGCACGTGAATTTCCTTAAAAACTGTATCACATAATTTTTTACAAAGGCGTCTACAACAGCCCCCTGACTATAGTTTGGCTAATATATCAGTATTATTGATTGTGTAAAGTGTTTTTTGTTAAGCGCAATACATGGCAATTCCCTCTGTGTCAATGAAACTGAGGCACTTACCCGGGGTAACCGCATTTGGAAGTCATCCTGCCAAGACCTTTAACAAGTAATCGTTATTCCATCCAGCTCTGAGCCGTTTGGACTTAATACTTTTTTTCAGTGAAGTTTCCTTTTTTATCATGTTCAATGCAATGTGCCTGAGTACTGCAAAGTTTTCCGGGGCATTATCCTTTCTTATTCTGCTCTCATCTTCACGGAATGATACATCCAAAATCCAATGAAGGCTGTTCTCGATGGCCCAGTGGCTTCGAACTGCATGGGCTTTTCAGCTAAGTAAAATTATTCTTGACAATGTGACGTCATGTTTTAGAATATAAATTATATACACTGAATGCGGTTTATTTCGCACGCATACAACTAGACATTTACATTTTCAAAAGAAAGGGGCAACAGGAGGGCAAATGGGCGATAAAAAACTCCCGCGACGGGAAAAAGAAAAGCTTGCGCATCGTGAGCAAATGCTTGCCGCGGCGCTTGAATTATTTTCAGAAAAAGGTTTTCACAATGTTTCCATGAATGAAATCGCCCAAAATTCCGAGTTTGCTCTTGGAACGCTTTACAACTTTTTCAAGAACAAAGAGGATTTATATAAAACACTGATACTGGGTAAAACAGAAAAATATCACAAGATTCTCAAGGATATTCTCGAACTGAAAGACGACGTCCTTACCGTTTTGAATAAATATGTTGCAGCCAAGGCACGGATTTTTGCGGACAATGTTCCCACGTTGCGGCTTTATTTTGCCGAGACACAAGGGGCAAGTTTTAATATCAAGGCAGGACTCGATCAAGATATTAAAGTATTATATGAAAAGGTGGTTGAGCGGCTCGCATCGGTATTTGAAAAGGGTATTAATAAAAAAGTCTTCAGGAAAATAGACTCATATTACATGGCTATGGTTATGGAAGGAATCACCAATGCCTTTCTCTTCTGCTGGCTTGAAGATCCCGAGCGACATCATTATGAGGCAAATGTCCCGATAATCATGG
>JAUVKB010000253.1 GCA_030596405.1 Deltaproteobacteria bacterium | reverse complement strand
CCGGAACAGGTTAAGTCCAGTCATATTTTGATAAAGTTTGATCCTAAAGCTGATGAATCGCAGAAGGCGAAAGCACATAAAAAGATTGTCGAGATTCAGCAAAAATTGGAGAAAGGCGAAGATTTCGCCGAGCTTGCCAAAGAGTCTTCACAATGCCCCAGTAATGCCAAAGGCGGGGATCTGGGTTACTTCAGGCGCGGACAAATGGTGAAGCCTTTTGAGGAAACGGCTTTTGCTCTCAAACCGGGAGAAGTAAGCGATATCGTGGAAACCCGTTTTGGATATCACCTTATTAAGGTTTTTGATAAAAAACCGGAATCGACGATTAAATTAGAAGACGCCAAAGACAAGATTGAACGATACCTGAAGCAGGAAAAAGTTCAACAAAAACTGGAAGTATACATTTCAGAATTGAAAGCCAAGGCTGACATACAGAGATTTATTACGGAAAATCCACAATAATTGCAAAAAATTTTAACAAATAGCCAAGGTTTTTGATTCAAAATTGCAAGTTGCGGCCAAAAGACTTATGATTTGGTTCATAAGTATGCAAATGGAGAAAACATAAAAATTGGATTTTGACGTTTCTGTTGTCATACCGACACATCATGAAGGCCGTTTGGCTCATCCTACAATGTGTAGCGTGTTCAGATCTGTTGCATATGCAAACAAGAAGGGGGTTAATGCCGAGATTGTTATAGTAATGGATAAGCCGGACGTAAAAACTGAAGAATATTTTTCCAGATATAAAGAGCCGGGCGTCCTTATTAAGACGGTTAATTTCGGTGACTTGGGATTTACCCGTAATTTTGGCGTTAGTGTTTCATCTGGAAGGTATATTGCTTTTCTTGATGCCGACGACCTGTTTGGGCAAAATTGGGTATATGAATCATTTAAATATCTTGAAAACAACGGCAATGATATTATTGCACATCCTGAATATGATGTTACGTTTGAAGCAAAAAATGTGATATTCCGGCAAACATCTTCGTGCAGCCCTGATTTTAAAGCAGAAAAACTGATCGAATATAATTTCTGGAGCGCACTTTGCACATCAAAAAAGGAGATACTGTTGAGATATCCTTATGATGCTACAACTTTTAGTCACGGGTTTGGGTTCGAAGACTGGCATTTTAACTGTGAAACTCTGGCTGCCGGTATTGAACACCGCATCGTTCCCGGCACTGTTATTTTTCGGCGAAAAAAGAAAATTGATTCTTTGTTGGAATCAAGCGACCGACTCAATAGAATAGTCAGGCCCACATCCCTTTTTGAGCCGCTCAAATTCAAATCTGTAATGCTTGATACAGCTTCCAAGAGGTCTAACGGATTAAATGATCAATAACCGTCCAGCCGAAAAAATATCTTATTACTTGCTCAGGCCGTTTTATATTGTTTTGCGCAGTTTTTATAATCTTTTTAAATTTTTTATCAAACCTGTTTTCCGGTTGCACCCGAGGCTTTATCGTTTTGGAGTAAAAATAAAAGAAGCTGGAAAAGAATTAATCAGACCGCATGAAATTGAACCTGAATTAAATCGGCCTGAATTAAATCGGGAGGTTGTTTCACAACCGGATACTGAAATTAATAATAGGATTAAAAAAAAGCGTAACAGGGTGCCGGGCTGGTTAGTTGATGAATGGAGGGCGATTCATGAAATCGAACCACAACTTTTCCCCGAAAAAAGCCTTGCCAAGCAGCTTCACTTTTACACAGTGCCCGACTCTCGAATAGGCAGGCATTATCTTGAACTATGTGAGTTGTACGGAGACGACGTCAGCCATGTGTTTTTAGTCCCGTGGCTGGTAACGGGAGGAGCGGATCTTGTAGCCTTAAACTACGTTCAGGCATTGATTGCGCAAAATATGGAAAAAAATATTGTGGTGATCGCCACCTTAGATGTTAATTCTACATGGAAAGACAGACTCCCGGAAAAGACACGTTTTATCGAATTCGGAAAGATGTATGCCGGCTTGTCGTCTGCAGAGCAGGAAAAACTTCTTGTCAGACTCCTTTTACAGATGGCCCCGCAGGTTATACACAATATTAACTCAGAGCTTGGTTACAAAATATTCGTTAAATATGGAAATGCATTGAGAAGCATTTCAAAACTGTATGCTTCTGTTTTCTGTTTTGACATTACGGAAGAAGGAAGACGTGTGGGTTATCCTGTTTCGTATTTGCCGGGGTGCTTTGATTTTTTAGAGGCTGTATTTAGCGACAACCATACACATTTAGACAAGCTGGAAGAAATATATGCCTTTGATAAGCGGAAAATGCATGTCCACTACCAGCCTGCCCCGCTTCTATTAAGCAAAAAAAAGTCTTATGTTAACCCGGGAAAAAAGTATTTTGACATACTGTGGGCAGGAAGACTCGACAGGCAGAAAAGGCCGGACGTTTTTATCAAAATTGTAGAACAATGTATGGATTTGCCCTTTAAATTTCATGTTTATGGATCTTCCGTCCTTGATATGGATATCTACAGCAAAAAGTTTAAAAAAATGGAAAATATCATATACAACGGGCCTTTCAACGGTCTTGATTCTTTGCCTGTCGGCAAGTACGATCTGTTTTTATATACTTCACAATGGGATGGTTTGCCTAACGTGTTGCTTGAAGCCATATCGCTTG
>JAUVKB010000212.1 GCA_030596405.1 Deltaproteobacteria bacterium | reverse complement strand
CTGGGAATAAACGAGGTGGTGCTCGCTTCTACAAAAGGTGATACCGCCTATAAGGCGCTGGAGATTTTCAGCGGATTTAAGATTGCCGCCGTAACTTACCATAATGGCGCTAAAGAACCTTTTAAAAGCGTTATGCAGGACGATGTAAAGAAAGATCTGGAAGCAAAAGGGGTAACGGTTGTCATGGCCACACACGCGCTGTCCGGCGTTGAACGGTCACTTGTCGGAAAATATCAGGGCGTGTGTCCGGTAGTTCTTATCGCCGACACCCTGAGGCTTTTTGGCCAGGGCACTAAAGTAGCAGTAGAGGTGTCGATAATGGCTGCCGATGCCGGCACTCTTACAGGAAAGGACATTATTTCCATAGGAGGGACGGCACAAGGGGCTGATACTGCCCTGGTATTAAAACCGGCGAATCAGGGGAATCTTTTTGATATGCGCATACGGGAAATCGTATGCAAACCAAGCGGATTCTAATAAATGGCCATTGATAAGTCGGGCAGAAGTTTATCCGTAGATTTTGATCTCCGGCAAATGGAAATTTTTTGCAAGGTCGTTGAGCTAAACAGCTTTTCAAAAGCGGCTGATGCTGTTTGCCTGGCACAGGCCTCTGTCAGCGAAAGGATAGCGACCCTTGAAAAGATGATCGGAACAAAACTCCTGGATCGTTTAGGCAGAAAGGTTGTTCCGACTGCCGGGGGCGTTTTTTTCTATAAGCATGCAAAAAAGATGCTTGAGATGAAAAGAACCGTACGCCTTGCAGTAGAAGATTTTCTCGGATTAAAACAGGGTGAAATCCGTATCGGCGGCAGCACTATTCCGGGCGAATACATACTTCCCAAATTTATCGAACTCTTCAGAAAAAAATATCCCCCGATAGTTGTCACGCTTTTTATAGCAGATACCGGCGAAATCGAGGAAGCTGTTCTTCGTGGAGATATTGAACTGGGTATTGCCGGTTCCAGAAATGCACAAAAAAATCTTGCATACAATGAACTGTGGGATGACGAACTGGTTCTGGTCTTACCCGCCCAACACCGGTTAGCGGGGGAAAAAGAGGTGCCTGTCAGGGAGCTTTATAATGAGCCGTTCATTATTAGAGAAGCCGGTTCCGGAACATTAAAAGTTATGGAACGTTATCTTAATGCTTCCGGCTCGAAAGCCGTCAATTCTCTTAAAATAACGGCGCGACTTGGGTCTTCTACGGCGATCAAGGAAGGAATAAAGACAGGTTTGGGAATATCGATCCTCTCTTTGCGGGCAATAGATACGGAGTTAAAGGCAGGGATATTAAAAGCAGTAAAGATAGAGGGTATCTCCATGTCCAGAAAATTTTACCTGATGACGGATAAACGCCGGACAACCTCTCCCTTGTGCCGGGCCATGCTGGATTTTTTACTTGAAGCCTGAAAACTTGCGAAGGTTGATGCCGGTCTAACGCTCCTGACCCGGAATCATCAAAACAGGTGGCAAAGTTAAGGCCTGTAGCTGTTTTAAAAGAATAATTTATAGATTGTCAGATAACAAATTTCACAAGGCCAGAGGGAGGAAGGCGTATTGTAATACTCCGACGACCGATAACGCAGTGAAATTATTTATGTGACAATCTATACCTGTCGGTTCAATTTACAAGGTCATTAAATTTATTATGGAACCGTTTCAAGCGGTATTGCTCGGAATAATACAGGGACTCACCGAATTTTTACCTGTCAGCAGTTCAGGGCATCTGGTAATCTGCCAGCATCTTCTGGGATTAAAAGAACCCGAGCTGTTTTTCGATATCAGCGTACACATGGGAACTCTGGCGGCCGTGATCTTTTTTTTCAGGAGAGAGTTGCGGTCGATTATTATCTCGCTGGCAAAGTTTTTTGTTCTGCTTCTTAAGAACAAAGCATCTTTGGCTTCTATCAATGAAAATTCCGATTTAAAAATGGCTTTTCTAATTGTAATCGGTTCAATCCCCACGGCATTGCTTGGGCTTCTTTTTTATAAAGTGGCGGAACAGCTTTTTTCATCCATATTTATCGTCGGGACTATGCTGATTATAACCGGTTCGTTTTTATGGTGTACGCGCATGGTAAAAAAGGACGGTAAAAACATCGACCGTTTCTCAACAAGAGATGCCCTGGTTATCGGGCTGACCCAGGGCATGGCAATCATACCCGGAATATCAAGATCCGGTTCGACAATCAGCATGGGGCTTTTTCTGGGATTAAACAGGAAAACGGCAGCCGGTTATTCCTTTCTCCTGTCTATACCGGCTGTACTTGGCGCAGGCGTTTTAAGTTTCAAAGATTTTTTATCCGCCCCTTCTGTTCTTTCTTTCAAAATGGCGCTGCTGGGCTCATTGACTGCATGCATTGTGGGATACTTTGCGCTGGCATTGCTTATCTATCTAATAAAACATGGGCGTCTATATATTTTTGCCCCATATTGCTGGCTTGTCGGAATTATATCTTTGATTGTCCAGACGATCAGATGGTGGCAATAAATGAAGTAATTGTCTGTTAGCAGTAAAAAGTTTTTACAATGGATCAATTATTAGAAGACTCAACAAAAATTATCGCAACGCTTGGCAACCTTTTTAGAAAGGAAGGCTTACTTTCAGAATTTCAGGTTTTATCTGATGGTAAATGCGTTATTGAAGTTACAGGATATGATAATTGGGATGGTGGTACCGATATTTACGGATTATTTTGTAAAGTACCTTTTGAATTATATTCTAAAATAGAACATGAAATACCATCTATTGAAGAAAATGTCAGGAAAAAAGCTGAAACATTATTTCGGAATTATCCTCAATGTTGGATAGGAGAAATTGTAATTTCACCACAATTAGTAACAGAGATACAAGGTAAAATTTATAGTATTCCAAATGAAGAACTTTTCAAAGTCATAGAACTGCAAAAAAGCATGATGATATCTGTATCCACGGGCGGGGCAAGAATTCAAAATGTAAATTCAGAATATCAATCTCGACTTGAAATTATTGAAGAAGGTCTTTCTGAAAGAAACATTAAAGACACTAACCCTTAATGGATGACCCCTTCCTTTTACTTAACACCTCCACTGCATGTCGGCCTTTCGAAAAAATACTTGATTTTTAATGATGCCATCATTAATATAGCACGGTATGTATATTAAAAGAATATTAACAAACAAACTTTATAAGCTGGCTGAGTCCTTTCCTGTAGTTGTTATAAGTGGGGCACGGCAAGTCGGAAAAAGTACGCTGCTCCAAAATACGTTGGGCATAGAGGCGGAAATTGTTGTTTTTGATCCTGTTATTGATATTGAAAACGCCCGCCAGGATCCTGAACTTTTTTTAGATAATCATCCCCCTCTTCTGATTCTTGACGAAATCCAATATGCTCCAGAGCTGGTGGCTTCGATAAAGCGGCGTATTGATCTTAATCGTTCCCCTGGTCAATATATTCTTACAGGTTCTCAGCAAT
>JAUVKB010000045.1 GCA_030596405.1 Deltaproteobacteria bacterium | reverse complement strand
ATGCAGGCTACTGGTTTCCGGTGGATGCGGCTCCGGATAACGAGATAAACTGGATTTCAAACACTTCGATTACTTCGACTATTCGCGCCATGAAGGCCAAGCATGTTATGATTGTTGCGGACAGTTGTTATTCGGGCAAATTGACCCGAGGGCTGCATATTAACCGCAAAACCCCTGATTATTACTCGCAGATTGCAATAAAAAAGGTAAGAGTGGTTCTTTCGTCCGGTGGTGTGGAGCCGGTGGCCGACAGGGGCGGCAAGGGGGGACATTCGGTTTTTGCCACAGCTTTTCTCAAGGCGCTTAAAAACAATAAGGGAATAATGGACGGGACCGAGCTTTTTACCAGGATCAGACGCCCTGTAATGTTAAATTCAGACCAGACGCCCGAATACGCCGATATCCGCAAAGCGGGTCATGAGGGCGGGGATTTTCTCTTTATCCGCATAAAAGATTGATGACTCCGGCTTAATACACCTTTCCCAAATCGGTTATTACGTCATACAGCGGCAGCATTATGGAAAGAACGATCAGGCCGAATACCCCTCCCAGGACAAGCAGAGTCGCCGGCTCAAAGGCATTGATCATCGCCTCGACTGTGCGTTTGACTTCGTTGTCATAATAGGCCCCCAGACGGCCGAAAGAATCGTCGAGCGTGCCTGTGATCTCGCCGTTTCTTATGGCGCCCAAAAGAAGGGGCGGAAATCCCCCGGCGATTTCAAACCCTTCTGCGATGGACTGGCCTCTCTGGATCTCCTGAAAGGCTTTGGAAAGTTGTGCTTCCAAATAACGATTGCCTAACACATTGTCCGATAATATTTCAAATATATTATTGATCGTTATGCCGGCGCTGTACATTGTGGCAAAGTTATGGCTAAGGCGCGCGGTGGCGATGTTTGTGGCGACGACGCCGAAAACGGGCATTTTTAACATATATTTATGAACTATTATGCCTCCTTTTTCGGTTTTCTGGAAAACGTAAAGAAAAAAGATAAGGGCTATAATTGTCAGGATCATCCACAGCCAGTTTGCCTGAACAAAAACGCTTGTTTTAAGAACCGCCTGTGTAATGCCCGGAAGAGGGACATTCATCTCCGAGAGTACTTGTGCAAGTTTCGGCAGCACATATCCGACCCACACCCCGATCACGGCCGTAATAACAACAAGCACAAAGGAAGGATAAATGGTGGCCCTTTTAATAATCGATTTGATATCTTCTTTCCATTCCAGAAATTCTGCCAGCTCTTTCAGGCTTTTAGGCAGAACACCGGACTGTTCACCCATTCTTACGATAGCAAGATCGAGTTTTTGAAAGACTTTCGGGAACCTGAGCATCGATTCATAAAGCGTATTGCCGCCCTCTAAAGCCACTCTTATTTCCCCGACGATTTTTTTTAAAAGCTTTGAAGGAAGCAGTTTAACGTTTTCATCCAGAGAGGAAAGTATAGGAAGGCCAAGCTCCAGAGTCTGTGCAAGTCTGTGGTAAAATTCTATCAGAACCCTCTGTTTTACCCTGTTGCCCGCAAATGAATCCGTTAAAATACCGGTTTTGATCTCCCTGGTTTTTACAAGTGTGAGCCCGTTTTCGCCAAGGCGGTTTTCAACATCATTGCCGCTTAAAGCGACAATTGTGCCGCGAAACAGTTTGCCGGTATCATCTATGGCCTTGTACCGGTATTCAGGCATCGGCCACCACCCTGAAAATTTCTTCAAGTGATGTGATACGGGAAACCACTTTTTTTAAACCCTGCCTGAATAAAAGACTGGTCCCTGATTTGACTGCTGCGTCTTCTATGGTGCTGTGGAGGGCTCCGGCAAAAATCAGTTCCTCTATGGCGCGGTCCACATAAATAATCTCAAATATGCCGGCCCGTCCCTTGTAGCCTGAGTTATAACAGTTTTCACACCCTTTTGGTTTTAAAAGCGTGTCAGGTGGATTCAGGCCGTTTTTGATAAATATCTCCTTTTCTTCGGGCGTGATGTCCGCCTCGACAGAGCAGCGCTTGCATAGTTTTCTGAGCAGCCTCTGGGCAATGATCATTGACAGGGACGATGCAAGTATGCCGGTGTTAACGCCAAGATCGAGCAGCCTGTTAATGGCCGATGCCGCATCATTGGTATGAAGGGTTGAAAGGACCAGATGACCGGTTATCGAAGCTCTTAATGCCAGGTCAGCGGTTTCCCTGTCCCGTATTTCACCTACCAGGATAACATCCGGATCCTGGCGCATTGCGGATCTAAGAGCGTTTCCAAAGGTAAGCCCTGCCTTTGGATTTACAGCGGTCTGCCGTATCGTCGGTATCTCAAATTCAATCGGATCTTCAATCGTTATAACATTTATATCGGGGCTGTTTATCTTCATAAGAGCCGAATAAAGAGTAGAAGTTTTTCCTGAACCGGTTGGACCTGTGGCAAGGATAAGCCCGTAAGGGCGTTTGATGTTTTTGTTGAATCCGGCAAGATCGTCTTTTTCAAAACCGAGTCCTGCAAGTTCGCCGACAACCTTGTTATAAACCAGAAGTCTCATAACAACGGTCTCGCCCAGATGGGTCGGGAAAGTTGAAACCCTTATATCAAGTTCACCAGTGCTTCCGGAAAACTTGATGCGGCCGTCGTGCGGTATGTTCGGGTTTGATATGTCCATGTCTCCCATTATTTTAAAACGTGTTGCAAGGCTTTTGTGGAACTTGATCGGGAAAAGATAATTCTGGTGCAAAACACCGTCAATCCGGTAATAAATCCTTACCAGGTTGGCATCCGGGACGATATGGATATCGCTTGCGCCAAGGACATTGCCTTTTTCAATCAACTGGTCGGCCAGCTTGACGATTCTGTTTTCATCAACCGTATCTTCCGCCAATCCGGTGCGGGTGATGCTCTCAATGTCGGCGTCAATTGTAAGCGCGGTCTCATAATAGAGTTCTATTACTTTTGTTATCCATTCTTTGGGAGCTATATAAGTTTCAACACGGCACCCTGTCAGGCGTGTCAGCTCATCTCTTGCAATTACGTCAAAAGGGTTGCTTGTGGCAGCCTTAATGGTATTATTATCTCTGGCAAAGGGGAAAATCCCGTGACTGTCTACAAACTTTTTTGGTATTGTTGCAAGCAGTTCCTGATCAATATCCGCACTTTCAGTATCGAGTATTTTAGCTCCGCTCTGAACGGCAATGGCCATCTGAAGCTGTTCTTCGCTTATCCAGTCCAGCCGTATAAGCACGTCTCCCATCAAAACACCGGTCTTTTTTGATTCCTCGACAGCCATCATAAGCTGGTCGCTGCCTATAAAACCGAGTTCAACAAGTATGTCTCCGATACGTTTTTTCATTTATCCGCCTTTTTTACTCTTTTTGTCCTGCCATATAGTATTTCAGCGCGGCAATCCGGTCTTCTATTTTTTTTATTTCAAGATCGGTAAAGATGTTTTTTGCATTCTGTTTTAAAAGCAGCTCGTAATATTTAACAGCTTCATGATGTTTTTGTAATTTGTCATATGCCACCGCGATATTAAAAGACAGGCGGGAATGGCCGGGATTTTGCTGCTGCGCCTTTTTGTACCAGACTAATGCATCGTCAAATTTTTCCATCTGGCTAAAAGCCACGCCCCTGTGGAAAAATAGATCGAATCTATTCTGCTGCCCTGTTTTTTCCAAGTCGTTCAGATATGAAACAGCCTTTTTTGGTCTTTTCAGACCTAGTTCCGCTACGGCAAGGTTGAGTAAAATCTGTGGATTTTTCCGGTCACGATCTTTCAGCTTTTCAAGAAGCTCGCGGGCTTTGGAAAATTCGGAAAGATTCATATATACAGAGGCAAGATTGAAAACAGCGTTATAATGATCCGGATCATTTTTCAATACTTCTATGTACATGCGCCGCGCCTGGTCCAGCAGGTTCAGCCTGTGATAGCTTAAAGCCTTTTCATAGAACAGGTTGTCTTTTTTGTGAAAGGAAGACGGCTTTGCAACGATTTTTACGTCTTTGTTTTTCCGGGTTTTTGATTTTACTGCCGCCGGCTGTTTTTGTGCCTTTTTACTTTTGATTTTAACCCGATTTTTTTGGTCTTTCTGTTTTGGGACGGTTTTATGATTTTCAGCATTATCCTGTTTGACGGTGTCGACAATTGTGCTATCAACAATCGCGGACGCCGATTTTGAATTTAAGCTTAAATTACGTGCATCCGGTTTTATTTGATTTTTTTGAGCCTTTAAGCGGTTGCCCTGTAAAACGGGAGCCGATTTTTTACCTGGCGGATTCCAGACAGATATGCCTATGCCTGCGGCAACTATAACGACTGCAACAAGAAAAATAGCGATCCTGTATGGTTTTATCCTTCCTGACCAGCGGGAAGCCGGCCTTTTTTGGAACATACCGGTTTTATTTTCACGCTCAATCTCTCTCTTTTTTTTTCTTAACGCGTCGTTTAACAAACTCATGTCTGTCTCCATGAAGATTAAAGCGGATTACCGGGGAACCGCCACTGCAAAAAGCCCTGTATTGCTTAATTCCCGCACAACTTCTTCAGTTTTTTTACGAGTGGAGAAAATTCCGACTTGCAGACTGTAAGCCGGGTCACTCTTTTTAACTATGTGTGCATTGTACAGATTTTCCCGCAATAACGTTAAAGCCTTATCAAGATCTTCAACAGAAGAACCCTGCCATGCAGATACCGTCCAGGGAGCAAATTTGACAATAGATTTGTAAAGTTTAAGCCTGGCCTTATATTCAACGGCATCTCCCTTTTTTTTAAAGCGCCCTGTGAACAGCCGGTACCACTTTCCTCTTTTTCCCGCATCTACAAGTTGCCAGTTGGCTTCTATACCTTTATTTTTATATATTGAAACCGCTTTTATTGTTCTGTCCAGGGTTTTAAAAGATCCCAGTTGCAGAGCATACGGATAAAGAGACAACTTTTCGTTATCAATAATACTTTCAGGTTGTAAAGCGGTGCCTTCAGTCTTGCCGTCTGTACCCGGCATTAAGCCGTCTGCTTCCTGTCTGTAAACTTCCTTTTTTTCACCAGTTATTGCATCAGGTTTTTCATCTGTTATTTTATTTGTTAAACGACGGTTTGATTCTGCCGCGGCTTCAACTTTATTTTTGTTCGGCGCAGGTATTGGATTGTAGAAATTTTGAATTAATAGAAATCCTGTTAAAATAAGAACTATTGATATCAGAAAAAAGGTTGACCTGTTGACCTTGTTGCCTGTTTGGTCTGATTTTTTAATCAAATAATTATCATTTTTAAAATCAAGTTCTCCTAATTCTTTCAGAGCCTTTTTTACATGCGTTGATCCGATGGTAAAATCGTTTTCAATATATCCGGCAGTCAAAGCATAATCGCAAATTTTATTTATCAATCTTGGGGTTCCGTTTGAAGCGTTGAATATCAGTTTTACCGCTCCGGGAGTAAAACGGATACGCCCCTTGTCTCCCGCAACAAAAAGGCGCCGCAAGAGATAGCCTTCAACTTCTGTTTTTGCCAGGTATTCCAGATGACAGTTTATTGAAACTCTCTGTTTTAACTGCCTCATTTCCGGGCGAGAAACAAGATCGAGCAACTCGGGCTGGCCCACAAGCACCACCTGCAGCAATTTGTTTTTGTCTGTTTCCAGATTGGACAAAAGACGTAAATCTTCAAGCGCTTCGATCGATATGGTTTGAGCGTCATCGATAATTATGACTACAGGCCCGGCATCGGCATCAGAGTGCGACAATAAAAAACGGTTTAAAAGGGCAATCAGGTCTTTTTTGGATGAATCAGGCGGGCAGTTGATTCCAAGGTCGTCAAGAATGCCGGATATAATCTCTTTGCCGGAAAGAGATGGATTTATAATATATACCGTTTCAGCGCTGCCGTCCAGGCTGTCCAGGATGGAACGGCAGATAGTCGTTTTCCCTGTCCCGACTTCGCCGGATAAAATGATAAAACCCATCCTGGTTTTTATGCCGTAAAGAATTTTATCGATTACAACCTGGTGTGTATGTGAAAGAAATATAAATTCAGGATCCGGTGTAATGGAAAAAGGGACTTCTTTTAAATCATAAAAATCAAGATAGACCCGGTCTTTGTCAAATTCCGGTAAAAAGGCGGCTGCCGTGGTTGAGAGTTCCATAGGTATTTCCGAATTATTATGCTTTTTAAAAAGGTCTTCAGGTAAATAGCAAAATAGATTAAAAAAAATTCAAGGTCAACAAAAACAAGCGGTTAGAAAATTATTCGATCACGATTGGAATTCTTTTTTTATTTTAATATTTATGGTAGTATATATAAAAAAATCGATTTTTACGCGCAATTATTTAGCATTATTATATAAGGATTAATTAATGAAAACACAATTTATTTACGGCCCTGTCCCTTCGAGGCGGTTAGGCCGTTCCTTAGGCGTTGATCTGGTGCCGTATAAGGTCTGTTCCTATGATTGTATCTATTGTCAGCTTGGACAAACAACCGAAAAGACAATAGAGCGGAAACCGTATATACCGGTTGAAAAGATTTTAGACCAGCTTTATCAGAAGCTCAAACAGGATATACGCGCGGACTTTATAACTTTGGCGGGCTCAGGAGAGCCTACATTAAACAGCGAAATCAAATTATTGATTCACGAAATCAAAAAACATACTGATATTCCGGTGGTTGTGCTGACAAACGGCTCCATGTTAGGAGACATTAAGGTTCGCAAATCTTTAATGGAGGCCGATGTTGTCGCTCCCTCTTTAGATGCCTATAACCAGGAAGGGTTTGAAATCATAAACCGTCCCCATCCCGGTATAAGCTTTAAAACCATGGTGGAGGGAATTGTTGCCTTTAGCAAAGAATATTCAGGCAAGATATGGCTTGAAGTATTTGTCATAGACAATCTTAATTCAGACGAAACCGATGCAATAAAATTTAAATATTGGATTGACAGGATAAATCCTCAAAAGATACATATTAATACGGCGGTTCGTCCTTCAGCCGAAACCTCGGTCCGCCAGGCGTCACCGGAAAAGCTTGCCGTGTTTTGCAGGGTTTTAGGAGAAAAGGCAAAAGTTATTGCGCCGTTTAAGGATTTGGATAAATGTGATATGCAAAAGACAGACATAGAAAACGAGCTTTTGAACCTTATTGCAAGACGGCCATGTACGCTGGACGATATATCTTCAGGACTTAACGTGCACAAAAATGAAATAATAAAATATATCGAGCCGTTGTCCCGAAACAATGCGATCCGTGCGGTAAAAAAAGGCGATGCTCTTTATTATGAATCTACCAGTACACGGTGACACTATCATTATTTAAGGAGGAAAAAATGAGAAGTAAAGTTTTAATAATGGCACATGCAATGTTAATTACCATGGTTCTTGTCTTTTCAATGCCGGCACATGCTGAAAAGCATGATTTGCTGACGCCGCTGCTTGTCGATATAAATGGCTGGGAAGGAGAAAAAGCGGAAGGCATGAGCATGGACATGGGAAACATGAAGATGATAACAGCCACCCGCAATTATACCAAGGGGAATAAAGATATAACCGCGGTGGTATTTATCGGCAACTCAGCCATGACGCAGGGGAAGATGCAGGGGATGAAGATGGAAACCACAGATTCCAGAATAAATATTAAAGAAATTGACGGGTTTCAGACGCAATCAGTTTATGACAAAAAGGATAAATCAGGGTCGGTTGTTATATTTTTATCCCACGGTGAGGCTTCAGGCACGATTTTTACCCTTTCCTATAACAATATTGAAGAAGATAAAGCAATGGAGCTTGCCAAAAAGTTTGACTGGAAAAAAATGAAGGCGACCGTCGAAAAGCTTCGTTAAAGGCAGGGTCTTACAACTCCATCTTTTCTGTCCATAAACTTTAGTGGCGGCGCTGTTGCCGCCTTTTTAAGGAGACTAAAATGAGAAAACAATTGTTGGTATTGTTCGTTGCGGTTTTTTTGGGTATGCTTTTTGTGATTCAGGGAACATCTATTGCTGAACAAAAAGGTATGCGTTACTCCATAACCGTAGCCAAATTTGAAAACCGATCCAATTGGTCCGGTCGGTGGAACCTCGGAGATGCCTGGGGCGCAGTTCTGACAGACAGTTTAAATCAGGCCGGCAGGTTTATTGTTCTGGGTGAGAAGGATATGAGGCGTGAGGCTATGCAGGAGCAGGATTTTGCGGCAAGCGGAAGAGCCGCCGGCGGGGGGAAAAAGGTGGCGACAGGCCAGATGACGCCGGCCCAGCTTCTCGTAAAGGGAAATATCACCCATTTTGAGGATGGAACCGCTGGAGGTGGAGGCGGGATTGGTTTTAAAGGCTTCAGGATCGGGGCAGGAGGAGGCGCTGCTGAAATCAATGTGATTATGTATATTGTCGATTCCACAACAGGCCAGGTAATGGCTTCTAAAAAATGCTACGGCAAGGTGTCTAAAAAACATCTTTCCCTCGGGCTGACAAAGGGTGGTTTTTCCGGCGATATTGGAGGATTTAAAAAGACCAATGCGGGTAAAGCGATTGAAATGGCTGTTGATGAAGGCGTGGCTTTTATGATTTCCCAATTGGAGGATATCCCCTGGACAGGGGCCGTCGTTTTGACCAAGGAGGGAAAGGTTTATGTCAACCGCGGGGAAAGGGAAGGCGTTGAAGTGGGACAGACATTTTGCGTTGGCAAGGCGGAGGTTTTAAGGGATCCGGACACCGGTGAAGTGCTTGACCAAAGCCTGGACAAGGTAGGGACTGTCAAGGTTGTGAAAGTTAAAGAAAAAATATCTATCTGTAAGATTATTAAGGGCAGCGGAATTAAAAAAGGGATGACGGTCCTTTTGCCGGATTAAGAGCAGATTATATTTGCTTGGAGGAAAAATGAGAGAAAAAGAAGGCCGAATTTTATTTGCAATCTTCTTATTAATTATTTTTTTACCTGCCTTGTCTTTAGCTCAGTATGAAACAGGCAAAAAAGTCGTTTCCAAAGGCGTGGCCGATGGAAAATCTTCCAGTGCGCGGGACGAAGCCTTAAATGACGCTTTGCGCAAGGCTGTTGAGCAGGGTATTGGAACTTTTGTTGCCGCTGAATTGACAGTTGAGCAGAAGAAGCTTGTTGATGAACGTATCTACACCGAGAGCCGTGGATACATTCAGAATTATAAAATAGTTCGCGAGGGTGAAACCGGGGGGATCTATGAGGTGGAGATTTCCGCTCTGGTAAAAATGGAAAAATTGGCCGGCGACCTTGAAGCCATTGGCCTTTTGATAAGAAAAAAACAAAATCCCAGGGTTATGGTGATATTTTATAGCAGTGAGATAGACAGGAACAGATCGTTCTTTGATTCGGATGTGGCCAGGGAAGGCAATCGCAATACGGAAAACCAGGTGGAAAGCAGTCTTATCGAGAAGGGTTTTAAACTTGTGGATGCAGGCCAGGCCAGGCGTAAAAAGCAGTTGGAATCTCTTTTTTTAAAAGGAGATCCCTCAAGGGCAGCCAAGATTGCAAAGGATTTTGGGGCGGAGATCCTGATTCAGGGAGAAGTCAGGCGGTCATTCGTAGACAAGCGGTCTATTTTTGGAAGGCCCACCCGCTTCTTCTCAAATGAGATTCGCATGAAGGCTCTGGAAACCGATACCGGGAAGGTCCTGTTTTCGGGGTACAAAACGCGACCTCCCTCCGGAGTCGGGGCGCTGCTTCCACTGGAAGATGCAACTTCCGAACTGATGGATGAAATGATAGAGGGGATACTTGACCAGTGGAGGAAAGATGTCTTTCAGGCAGGAAGTTATCAACTGGACATATCCGGGGTATCCTTTACTCTTCTTTCCAGGTTAAAGGAGAAATTGCGGAATATCCGTGGGTTGAGTGATGTACAGGTGAGGAGTTTTCAGTCCGGGCATGCCCTGCTTGAAGTCAAGTATCAGGGAGCCATTGAAGAGCTGGCTGAAAAGATAAGCCTGATGAAAGCCCCCTCTTTTGAGATTGTGGGGCTTCAGGCTAATGCCCTGGAAATGAAATGCCTTGATTAATTTTATTTATAAACGACTATTATTTGTAAAATTAAATTGCTATGTAGTTTGCAGTAAAAGTGGGGCAAAGTCACTTTTTTTTTTAATCCCTCTTTTTTTTATTTTGCTCACAACTTCTTATTCTTTGGCAGTTGATGAAAACTTCTCATCTTTCGTGGAAACTTTTCCCAACGGAAAGATAGACTGGGATGCGGGTTATTTCTATGGAGTAGGCAAAGGCTTTCCCCATTTGAATGACGGCTCAAAAGCAAAGGCTTTAAAAGTAGCTCAGGCAGGGGCGTTAAGCGCGATTTTGCAGGTTGCGTCAGGGCTGCGAGTGGATGACCTGCACACGCTCGGAGATCTGGAAAAAGAGAGGACTGCCATACGGATCACGGCCATTGTTCATTATGAATCGTACAGCAGGGAGTTTATTAAAGAACGCGGTTATCCATGTTTTCGGGTGACCTATCGGGCGCCCATCACTGGTGTTGAAGGATTGACCAGCTGTTTGCTGGACCATTTGGAACCGTCCTCATCGTCTTCATCCCGGCGGCATGGCGCAAAGCAAGACCCGGCTCTTGATTTTAGCGGGCCTTTACCCTGGCTCTTGCTGGATGCCCGCGGCCTGGAGCAGCAGGCATCCGTGCAGCCCGCACTCTTCCCAAAGGTTGTGGCTGAAAATGGAGAAATCATTTATGAACGTGGGAAAACGGATGAAAGTGCCCTGGAAAAAAGGGGCATGGCAAGATATGTCGTTTCCGACAAGAGCCATGAAGAATTAATGTCGTGGTCGGCCGGGAATCCTCTGGTTACCTTGATAAGGCTTATTTCTCCCGGCCTTGCGCAGGCGGAAACAAAACAAAAAAGAAAAAAACGGGGCAAGTACATTATCAGCAACGTCCGGCAGGCAGAAGGTTTTATGAAGACCAATCTAATTATTAGTGAAGTTGACGCGCGGAAGATAAGGGGAGAGGATGCGTCAAGCCGGATATTGAAAAATTGCCGCGTGATAGTCATTGTATCCAGTTCTCTTGCAGGGATTGAAGGGAAATTAATGGAATTTTTTGCTCTTGGCCGGTAGTCTATGGAGCCACAAAAAAAATTGTTCCAAAAACATCTTGCTTGCTCATTCCTTTTGACGTTTCTTTTTTTAACCACTGTTACCTTCCTCTATTTATTTGGATTTTTTGAGAAAGCGGATCTGTTTTTTTACGATTTGCACTTTAAACTGCGCGGGCCGGAAAACCCAGGCGGAAAGGTGACCCTTGTCCTTATGGATCAGAGAAGTGCACTTGAGTTAAACAGGGCAAAGGGGGAATGGTCGAGGCTTCACATGGCCAAGGCCCTTGAAAATCTTTGTCAGTCGGGTGCGGAAATAATCGGTATTGATCTGGTATTTTTTGCCCCCGGCCATGAGGAGATGGAAGATGTTCTTCTGGCGAGGGCGATTGAGGAATGCAACAATGTGGTTCTTGCCAAATTTATTTCCATAGAAGGCGCGGGGGAAGTGGTTCCTCTTCCAATTTTTCAGGAAGGTATGATTGGAGACGGCTTCATTAACATGTTTCCCGACAGGGATGGTGTGCTAAGAAGGGCGCCTTTTTTGGCAATAAAACCGAGTGAGGAAGGCCTTGTTGTTTCACCAGGTTTTTCTCTGGAACTTGCGAGGACCTATCTTAATCTCGATTTTAATTTTAATTTTTCAGGAAAAGATTTTTTTTATCTTGGCGCTGACGGTCCCGGCCGGTTGTTGCTGCCCTATCCTGATCTCAGAATCAATTTTTCAGGGGATGAGAAAACCTTTCGTTGCCTTTCTTTTGTGGATGTGGTTTGCAATCGATTCAAGCCTGAAGATATAAATGGAAAAATTGTGCTTTTAGGAAGCAGCCTGGCAACAGATCATGATTTTTTCACCACCCCTTTATCCGGGTATAACAGGCGGGAGAGCCTTTATACGGAAAAATTCAGCAAGATCGTGAAAGAGGATATCGGCCCCAGGACAGTGGGTGTTGCATGTCATGCCCAGGCGCTTGAAACTATTTTAAACCGGACGTTTATTCATAAGGCATCAAAAATATATGTCTTTGCTCTTACGGCACTTTTGGGATTCATCGGGTTCCTTTTCTATTTTCAGCGTCCCGGAGCGTTATTTGATGCCTTTCTGCTTTTTAGTTGTCTCGGAATAATTTTATGGGCGTCTCATTTTTTCTTTGTTCACAGGCTCACCTGGATAGAAATCGCATCTCCTTGCATTATCCTGTTGTTGCAATATGTTGGAGGCATTGCCTTGCAGAGAGTACACAGCAGGATGAAGACAAAGGTTGTAACCTCACTTTTTGGAAAATATGTCTCTCCTGCCGTGGTTAATGATATTTTGAAGGGAGATGGAATAATGCTGGAGGGCCGTTCACAGGAAGTAACAGTACTGTTTTCAGATCT
>JAUVKB010000138.1 GCA_030596405.1 Deltaproteobacteria bacterium | reverse complement strand
GGCAATACCTAACGGTGTCCTTAAGTCAAGAGAGCCGTAATCTACCCCCACGCGCGCGCCTATTGAAAGTTTGGTTGTAAGTTGATAGGCCACAGTCGGTGCAATTCGCATATGCATGATTTCTGAAAATGCGTTAACAGAGCCATAATATTTTGATTTTATGGTGTAATCGGTATAAAAGCCGTCCGGAACTGCAAGGCCGATACCCCATGACCAGGGAGAATTTTTATTGTTATGCGCGTAACTAAAACTAGGGATTGCTCCTATCCTGTCCTTGTTTTTTGAAGCAAAGGTTTCATTGTCGGTACCGGTATATTTTACATTAAGGTCAGTTGTTACAAGAAGAAGATGGGCATCAAACGCGTTGCTTTCGATTTCACTGATAACAGCAGGATTAAAAGTCATATTGCTTGGATCATCTCCGATAGCAATAGACGTGCATCCCCTGCCTGTTGATCCTGTATTGTGACTGACGCGTTTCATATAATCCAAAAATGCCCATGCCTGTGCTGTAAGACCTATGTGAAAAAAAATAAAACAGATTATAGCAAACAAGAATCTCGCCCTTGTGATTTTACAAACGACCAGCGTCATAGTTTCTTTTTTCCCCACTATACTTTTTAATCCTTTCGGGTTTAATTAATCGGTTTGGACCACTGCCTCTGGCAGTGGTCCATAAATTAAGGTTCTACCGTTACATTAATTGTTAGTAATGCGCCTCCCTGGAAGAGGCCTGAATATTACAGCGAGGTACATTATGAGCGAAAATTTCAAAAAGTTATCACACATGTTATATAAATGTAAATACGTTTTCTGTCCAAAATATCTGTCCAAAATATCTGTTCAGAGTATTTTGATAATAACATTTTGGAGAATATGCAAAGCAGCAACTATTTTGGACGAAGAAACTCCGGCCTGGGATCTGGTTGTTGATAAGGAAAAAATCTTAAAAAAAAATAAATAGCTTGCTTTCGTAATAAAAAGTATTAATGTAGGATTATTCAACATGGCCCCATGGCTCCGCCTTTAATTTGCGGAGCGATTTTTTTCTGAAGGAACAAATTATTTTTTAGTGCTACATCCTCCAGTCTAAAATTTTGAACATTATTTTATTATAGAAAGGAGGATGTCACCATGGCCAACGGAACGGTTAAATGGTTTAACGACCAAAAAGGATTCGGCTTTATAGAGCAGGAAAACGGACCCGATGTGTTCGTTCACCATTCAGCAATCAATGCAAGCGGTTTTAAAAGTCTCAATGAAGGCGACCGGGTTACCTTTGACATTGAGCAAGGGCAAAAAGGCCCTTCTGCGGTAAATGTCACTGTAAGCTAAATTTACAATACCTGTAAAAAAAAGGGGCATGCCTCCAAGCTCAGGGGGGTGCCCCTTTGCCTTTTTAGAGTGATTTCCGGGGAAGACGACACATACGCTCTCGCCCTTTATACTACGCTTCGGACACCTCACTCTTTACCTGGCGCTTATCTTGGGGGTGAACCACAATCTGCCCCTTGATGATCGGTACTGCATGTTTTTGCAGCGAATAATAAGCGAAACAATAAAGGGCGAAAGGCATTTTGCATGAATATCTACATCGGAAATTTATCTTATAATACCACGGAAGATACTTTGAAGTCCTTGTTTGCCGAGTTCGGGGATGTCGAAACTGTTAAAGTGATCAAAGACAGGTTTTCCGGCAGACCAAAGGGATTCGGATTCATTGAAATGCCCAGCAATTCTGAAGCAGATAAGGCAATCAAGGCGTTGAACGGAAACCGCATAGACGGCAATCACATTAAAATAAAGCCCGCAGATTCGGGCGGGAAACGACGTAAAAAACGTTCCTTTCGCAGAAGGGATTATTGAAACAGAAGTAATCCTGAATTGTATAAGGCCTAAAATTATATAAGGAACCTCATCATTTGCGGTGAGTGTCAAGGTAGTTGTCAGCTGAACCATAGTCTAAGCAGCTTTTTTTAAACGCTGAGTCTTGGCGGCGACATCCCCTTTTTCAGCGTTCGAAAAAGGGACTCGGAATAGGGATTGTCGTTGCTTACGCTGGGTCTGGAAAAGGAAGCAGTAACTCCCAATCTTTGTAAAGTAGCCGGCATTGCGGCGCCTTTTAATTGTATCCTATTCTTTAAGAACTGGGATAAAATAACTTATACAAGTAGGTGCATACCTGGGGAAATTATTTCGTCCTCGTCCTTAAATATTATTACATCAGGAGGAACAATAATGAAAAAGGTTGAAGCTATTATAAAACCTTTCAAACTGGACGATGTAAAAGAAGCGCTGAATGAGATCGGAATACAGGGTATGACCATATCCGAAGTAAAAGGTTATGGCAGGCAAAAGGGACACAAAGAGATCTATCGAGGGGCGGAATATGTAGTCGACTTTATTCCAAAAATTAAAATTGAAATTATTGTCGATACTTCTGTGGCAGACCAGGTTGTGGCAACAATTCAAAAAGCGGCGAATACAGGAAAAATAGGCGACGGAAAAATTTTTATTCTCCCGGTAGATAATGTTTTAAGAGTTCGAACAGGTGAAACAGGCAAGGCTGCAATATAAAAAGGAGAATAGATGATCGATTCGGGAGCAACTGCGTGGATGCTTACCTCAACAGCCCTGGTACTTCTTATGGTACCGGGGCTTGCTATGTTTTACGGTGGGCTTGTAAGAACAAAAAATGTTCTGGGAACAATGATGCACAGTTTTGTTGCCATAGCTGTAATAGGTGTTTTATGGGTGGTTTGCGGTTATTCACTGGCATTCGGCAAGAGTATTATGGGTGGTTTTTGTGGCTGGAATAATAATTATTTTTTTTACAGGGCATTGACAATACCATTACAAACGGTGTCCCGGAATATGTTTTAGCAATGTTTCAGGGCAAATTTGCCATTATTACACCTGCGCTGATTAGCGGCGCGCTTGCAGAAAGGGTTTCCTTTCGAGGTTATATTTTTTTTATCATTCTCTGGTTTTTGATAATTTACTGCCCCCTTTGCCACTGGATATGGGCTTCAGATGGGTGGCTTTTTAACGCAGGCGTATCAGGGGTAATAGATTTGGCAGGGGGTTTGGTAATACACGTATCAGCAGGAATCAGCGCGCTGGTACTTGCCCTTCTTTTAGGTAAAAGACGAGGATACCCAAAGACAGCAATGCACCCCAACAACCTTGTTATGACCATGATCGGCGCCGGACTTTTATGGGTCGGCTGGTTCGGTTTTAATGCCGGCTCAACTGTTCAAAGCGGTCTGGATACTGCGCGCGCACTCACAATGACTCAGGTATCAGCAGCAAGTGGAGCCCTGACCTGGCTCATCATTGAAGCCATTATATTCCGCAAGGGGACATCCCTTGGTTTTGTGTCCGGAATATTGGCAGGCCTGGTCGTAATTACACCTGCCGCCGGTGTCGTGCAGCCTGCCGGCGCAATGTTTTTAGGAGCTTTATCATCTATTGCCTGTTTCTATGCGCTTCGGGCAAAAATAAAACTGGGCTATGATGACAGCCTGGATTGTTTTGGAATACATGGTATCGGCAGCGGCCTGGGAGTTCTCCTTTTATCATTTTTTATCCGGCCGGGCTGGATGGAGAACGCGGCTAAAGCAGCAGGCGGCCACTGGTCGGCTATGAGTCAATTCCTCATACAGCTTCAAGGCATGGGCGTAACTATAGCCTTTGCTTCTGTCGGCACATTGGTGATCTACTTTATTGTCGAAAAAAGTATCGGTTTCAGAATAGATGAGCAGCAAGAGATGGAAGGGCTTGATAAATCACTGCATGGCGAACAAGGATACGGGCTTGTATCTTCGGATCTTGTTGGGTAAGGAATAGAGAGAACGGGGACGGAATAACTTCACAAGCTGTGTCAGTCTGCGGCTACCGTAAAATGACGTTTTTATTTGTTTTTGTTTCAGGCAGAAAATATCACTTTGTATGGGTTACTTCCTGCTCCTGCAATTTGCTGCGCCATTTGCTGCTTGCCTGAAAACTTTTTAAGTTCCGAGATGTAGCTCATCTGTTCATCAAAACCGAGCGTGGCCAGATAATGAGAGACTTTGGTTCTGGAAAAACCAAAAAGAGGACTGGATTTAAGTCCCACTGGGAAAAATGTTTCAAAATCGACCCCGGCATCCCTGGATGCCTTTTTTATATCAAATCCCAAAATGACCCCCCGGCAGGTATCCTGAACCTGGTTAACACGAATTACGGTGGCAAAAACGACAACATCTTCAGAGATATAAGCCGCAAGTTTATCTGCCCCAAACTGCATGGAAAGCATCTGTTTTTGTCCGGCTGAGGAGGCATAGATCAGTTGGAGGATATCCATCCCGCATGTGGGTGGAGCAAAAACAAACAGGTAATGATCACCTTTACCCAGGGCCAAATTCTGTTTCAGATATTGATGGACAAAGAATCCCGCAAAATTTCCGGGACAGGCGCCGCCGTGCAGTTCAGCTCCTTTCAGCACATACCAGGGCGCCTTCCGGAACCAGAGAGAACCGATACTGCCGATCTGGTTTAAAGTTTTTGGGCCGACCAGTCCTTCGGCAATCTGTTTCCAGTTTTCGTACTCCAAAAGTGTAGCCGGAGAGGCATCAAAGATTTGGTTCTTGAATTCTTTATTTTCCCATTTGATAAAAACTGTTTTGCCGGTATTGTTTCGGATGGAAAACCAGACCGGTGCATCACAGTCAGTCAATGCCCCCAGCAGAGAGCCCTTGCCTGCGGTGCAGCCGGTCAACTCTGAGACCGTATCGATTAGCGGAACAGATCGATTATTATCAATCTGCCCGTATCCGGCGTTGGTAATAACAAGCATTCCTGAATCGCCTTTTTTTGATCCCAGTTCGTCCATAGCATCCACAATCGCTTTGTTTGCCATTTTGATAAAATTATCCATATTCTTATATTACACCTTGTATGATTGATATTTATAAAACAATATTACCTGAAGTATGAAAAATGATCGTATAATTGTTTTTCTATTTCCAGAATGTCGGGGTTACGCAAATTACGTTCGTCGAGGGGCGTCCTGTTTTTAATATATTTTTGGATCCGGGCAGGCTTTTCGCTTAAGACAAAGATGTCATCTCCCAGTATCATGGCAGCGTGGATGTCATGGGTTACAAAAAAGACAGAGCGCTGATTCATGCTCCAGAGAGCGGTAAAAGATTTAATCAAGGATGCTTTTAAATCAAGGTCCAGGGATTTAAAAGGCTCATCCATCAACATTATTCCGGCAGGAAAGGCAAATGCCCGCGCGATTGCAACCCTTTGTTTCATACCGCCGCTTAATTGAGAAATATAAAAATCCCGATATTGCCGGAGTCCTACAATTTCAAGATTTTTCCTGATAACCTCCCTTCTTTGTTCCGGTGTCATTTTATCTTTTAATACAAAATCAATATTTTCCTCAACGGTCTTCCATTTCAAGAGTCGCGGTTCCTGGAAAAGATAGCTTATACTATCTGCCGTAAAACCGGTCAGGCAGCCGGCATCGGGTGTTGTAATTCCTGAAAAAATATTAAGCAGGGTGGTCTTGCCGCAGCCTGAGGGTCCTAGCAAACAAACAATTTTGTTGTCATCGACATCAAAGGAAATATCTGCCAGCACTTCAAGCTCGTCATAACGCTTGCTTATTTTATTTACAGTAAATGGCATTATTGATTTGTCCGGATTATTTCCATTTTTCTATTTTTTGTCGCAAAAGATTTAAGGAGTAATCAAAAAAGGAAGATATCAGAATAGCAATAATCGTCCAGGCAAATACTCCGGCCGTATTAAGGTTGATCTGCTCCAGATGCAGACTGGTTCCGATGCAGTTTTTGGGCTGGCTTAATACTTCCGCTGCGATAAT
>JAUVKB010000196.1 GCA_030596405.1 Deltaproteobacteria bacterium | reverse complement strand
CGTTATCATCGGTGCCGCCATCATTTACATCGTAGTCCTCGTCATGGGCATATTCCAGGGCCACGCCTATATATTCCCCAAGACCTACGCCTACAGACGCCAGAATACGCTCTTCCGGGAGAAACCCTCCACATTCATCCGTTCCCTGATACGCGATGGCAAATGTGGTTTCCTTGTCCATTATTTCAAGCGTATAGCCAACTTCGATATTCCAGGCTTCCGGCGCATCCATTTCAACAAAAGGGCTGCCGCCGACGCTGAACTCCGGGTCATCCGTGCCGCCCACATACTCCCCTATCACGATGAACGGACCGGTGTTGAAAATCGCATGGACGCAAATTCCTCCGGCATAATCCTCGAGGGCAAGGCCTCCTTCTTCAATCCGGTCACCCAGCCCATCGGAATCAGCCATGTTGTTTATCCAGTCCAGACCAATATCGAGGCCCATATTATCATTCTCAAGGACGTAACCAGCACCGGCGCCAAAACATTTGATCTCGTCGTCATCGCCGTCCTCGTCAATGTCTCCGTTAAAAATATACATGTAACCATAAAATCCTGAGGATTCAAAACCCACCTGAAGGGCGCTCTCGCGGGTCTCGGCAATCTCCAGTGTCAGGGGATCCGAGATCATGTTTGATTCAAAATTGCCGAAGGGCACATACATCTTGCCCATGCTGAGATAGAAAGGACATACATCCGTATTGCCAAGGGTGATTGTCCCGACATCAAGGTCCACAGGTTCTGTGTCATCCTCTTCCCAGAGCAGGACAACATTTGCCACAGCCCAGTCCGCCAGCTCGGCCTCGATTCCCAGTTCCACGGTCGCGAGGGCGATGTCGCTCGAATCTTCATCATCAAAACCCTTTTCAAAACCAACTTCCACCTCAACAACACCGGAAAAGGTGACCTTGTCGGAGATCGCCTTTACAAAGGATTCCCCTCCGTCATCACCTGCGGTTTTCCGGAGCTGTTCTTGCAGCTTCTTGACTTCCTGTTCAAGTTCATAGTTGGACATTTCGCTGAAAGCCATGTGTGTGCCTATCCACAGATTTACACAAAAAATGCTAAACAGTATTACCAAACCTTTCTTCATCTCTATTTCCTCCTGAAAATTAAACGTTACGTTAATAACACCAAAGCCTTCAGCCGGACCGAAGGACTTTGCCCTCAAGTAGATCTTATTTTTTGCCCGATCGCCCGCCTTAGGGCTCGCACAAAAATAACTTTACATTTTCACATCTCATCTTCAAGTAATTTTTGGCATATTTTTAAAAATTTTAACCCTCAAAACAGTAATCTATTCCTGCGGTTATTTTTTTCGCATAACGCAGAGATTGAGCAAAAAGACCATTTATGGATGGACACTAACTATAATCCATACGTCTCTGCAAAATACGGATATACAATGTTAACTGAGTGCGGAAAGCCATAGCAGCAGCATATAAGGATATTCTATAACCTCGGAGTCGATATACAAAGGAAGGCTGTATATTTCACGATTTTTCACAGCCGGAATTTCAAGTAAAGCTTTGTTGTTTTTTGCTGCCTTGTTTATGGCTTTTTGAACAGGTAAACTTTTTCCGGTTATGATAATCACATCCGGTTTTGCCTCAATGATTTCAGCAATTTTTCTTATTGTAAAATATCCTTTTGTAACCTTTACCCCTTTATGCTCAATTAAACCTGCCACGTTAACACACCCCAAAGGATTAATAAAAAAGCGATCCGAATATCCATCCGGAGCTTCCGCCTGAATAAAAAATTTGCCGGTTTTCCCCCTGGCGATACCATGCAGTACCAGCACTTTTTTACCAAGTTTTTTTTGCGGCATTTTCTTTTTTGTTTTTTCCAGCAATGAGCGGTACGATTTTATTAATTTGTCCGCCTCTGCCTCTTTGCTTAACAATTTGCCGGCTTGCACAAGAGCCGGTTCCAGCCCTTGAGAAAAATCGACAAAATCGAGTTTAAAGCCCTTGTCTTTAAGCTGTAATGCTATATTCATTGGATCAGCATCCGGCGCCAGAATACAGAAATCTTCACTTTTTTCGATCAGAATCCATTTAATTCCTTTTTCTTCGGCATACCTTACAACATCTCCTTTTCTTTTGGTGACTATGCTTCTCGGGCATCCGAGAGATTTGACAGTAGAAACCTTTCCGGCCATGGCCGGCCAGATGCACCTTGCCACCATTGCCTCAGGAACAACCCCCAGGTTGTATGCCATGTCCACGAGACGATCCCCTATAATAACAGCCTTTATCTTTTCTTTACCCTGCTTCGGGCCGGAAAAAGCCGTGTCAGCAAAAAGACAGACAAACGCAATGGCTGCAAGCAAACAAAAAACCTGATTAAATCCACTCTGACTAATTCTGAAATGATCTTTAACAATTTTCAGCATAACAAAACTCCTTAATTTTTAACCCCTGATGTTTCTGTCGCAAAAAGGGTTTTTGCAATATTGAAAGAAAAAAGAAGAGATGACAGGCAGATAAAAGAACCGCCTGTCAACACAAATAATTTAAAAGGGGCCTCCAGTTCCCTGAATTCGGGGCTTCCGGGCGCATAACCTGATTTGAGTCCAGTCATTCCAATCAAATGAAACCCTGCGCAAAACAGCAATATTCCAAAAACATGAAGCCAGAAATTGGCATAACACGCCCATTTGCTATACCTTTCCTGATCTTCTGTCTGATCTTTTATTTGGGGAACTATGAAATATAATACGCCCATCAGCGCTGAGCTTACCCAGCCGACGAGGCTGATATGCGTATGAATTTTAACAACAAAATGAGAAAAAAAGCTTTTTAGATGTTCAGGAGGAATATGCATAACGGCTGTATAGAAAGATTGAAATTTGAATTTTGTCGGAAACATGAGCCCTTCAAAGCACCCGACTATAAAAAACAGGATTGCAACAGTTATGAAATATTTTGCCATTTTTTTTGCCATGCAGGCTTTCCTCTTTGTAACGTCTTTAATCTGCTTAGAAACCGGCTGAAACTCCGCAATAGAAAAATGCGCCTCTGTAGTTGTAGGGCATTTCCCTGTTAAACATATTATCAATTCCGGCAAACAGATTAAAATTTTGAACCATATCTTTTGCAACATAAATATCCCACACTGTATAGCCCCCTGTTTCATCCTGCTTGCCATCTTCAAATTTAGGAGCTATCAATTGCTTTCCGGTATAGTTGGCACGTATATTAGCAGTAAGACCCAGATCAGGATTATCATAACAAAGCCGTATATTAAGCTTTACTTCGGGAACCTCTAAAAGGTCTTCATCCGTATCGTCATTTTCAGAATTGATAAAAGTAGAATTGGCAAAAACACTAAAACGATATGGAAGCGCCAGGCCGGTTTCAATTTCTATGCCTTGCGTGTAAGCTTTATCAAGGTTGATTTTTTGATATTCCAGCACCCTTTTCTTCCCCTGCATCCGAAAATTTCCTGTCGGCTTTTTATAAATCATATCGTCAATATCGTTTTTAAAAGCCATGATTTTACCATTTAACTTTTTGTATTCTCCCTCAAAACCTATTTCGTAGCTTTTTGATGTTTCGGAATCAAGATCAGGATTCGGGATAACATCTCCCTTTGAATTTTCAGTATATACATAGAGTTCATATACGGATGGCGCGCGAAAACCCTCTCCGTAAGAAGTCTTGAGACGAAAATTGTCCAAAATATTGTAGATAAGGCTGACTCGGGGATTGACCTCGGAGCCGAAATCCGAATGATCATCCAGCCTGACTCCTGCGGTAATCAACAGATTGTCAAAGAAGGAAAAATCATCCTGCAGAAAAAGCGCTCTGTTATGAATAGTTTTATCGATATCGGTTTCGCCGCGGTTTTCTATACCTGATCTTTTTTCTTCTCTGTATTCCATTCCGAGTGTAAGCAGATGGCTGTCGGCAAACATACGG
>JAUVKB010000118.1 GCA_030596405.1 Deltaproteobacteria bacterium | reverse complement strand
TTATTTTACAAAAATAGATGTTGTAGCGGCTAAAGAACTTGCCATGGGTCTGGTAACGCTTCATCCATCCATACCCGAGGGTATCGGCGGTGTTTTTTATGTGCACCTGTTTTTTGTCAGCATCCTTTTTGCATATTTCCCCTTTAGCAAGTTAATGCATTCGGGAGGAATATTTTTGAGCCCCACGAGAAATTTAACTACGGATACCCGTGTTCGACGACATATAAATCCCTGGAATCATCCCGTTCATCTTCATACATACGAAGAATATGAAGATGAATTCAGGGAAAAAATGATAGAGGCTGGACTGCCTGTTGAAAAGGAGTAACTAATGTCAGAGCTTCCAAAACCAGATGAACTGTTTAGGACAGACCATCGACCACCCGAAAAGGGATGGATGGACACCCCTGTTGAAATTAGAAGAGGGATCGCATGCTATGCATCGAACCCGAAAAGTGTTGAATACCTCGGTCTTCCATATCCAAGGAAATGGAGCTGTTTTGATGAAGACTGGAAATTGCCGGAGAACTGGAAGGAGATTATCCATGAAGGCTTTAAAGAGCGGCTTGAAAAATTCCGTTCTTTTAAAATTTTTATGGATATCTGTGTAAGGTGCGGCGCGTGTGCCGATAAGTGCCATTTTTTTATCGGGACAGGTGATCCCAAAAATATGCCTGTTTTAAGAGCGGAGCTGTTGCGCTCGGTATACAGAAACGATTTTACTACAGCCGGAAAAGTTCTCGGCAGGATCGCAGGCGCAAGACCGCTTACTTTAGATGTTTTAAAAGAGTGGTGGTCATATTTTTTCCAATGTACGGAATGCCGTCGCTGTTCGGTTTTTTGTCCATACGGTATCGATACCGCAGAAATTACCATAATGGGCAGGGAACTGCTCAATCTTATCGGTCTTAATATAGACTGGATTGCGACTCCTGTGGCAAACTGTTACAGGACAGGTAACCATCTTGGAATACAGCCCCATGCCTTTAAGGATATGCTCGATTTTTTCGTCGAAGATATCGAGGAAGTTACAGGCGTGCTGGTGGAGCCCAACTTTAACAAGAAGGGGGCTGATATCCTGTTTATAACACCGTCCGGCGATGTGTTTGCCGATCCTGGAACATATACCTGTATGGGTTATATGATGCTGTTCCATTTCTTAAAGGAAAAATACGGATTAGACGTTACATGGAGCACGTATGCTTCCGAAGGCGGCAATTTTGGTTTTTTTACTTCTCATGAAACCATGAAACGTCTAAATTCCAAGATGTATATGGAGGCCAAAAGACTCGGCGTGAAATGGATTCTTGGTGGAGAATGCGGGCATATGTGGCGGGTAATAAACCAGTACATGGATACCATGAACGGGCCTGCCGATTTTCTGGAAGAGCCGGTTTCACCGATAACAGGCACTAAATTTGAAAATGCCAAATCGACAAAAATGGTTCATATTGCCGAGTTTACCGCCGATCTTATCAAACATGGGAAACTTGATCTTGACCCCGGCAGGAACGATAATTTTAAGGTCACATTTCATGATTCCTGTAATCCCGCCAGGGGGATGGGTTTGCTGGAAGAACCCAGATATGTGATAAAAAACGTGTGTAATAATTTTTATGAAATGCCTTTAAACACAATCAGAGAACAGACTTTTTGCTGCGGCAGCGGCGCGGGGCTCAATGCCGGAGAAGATATGGAATTAAGGATGGCCGGCGGGTTGCCAAGGGCTAATGCCGTTAAACATGTTCATGAAAAATACGGTGTGAACATGCTGTCTTGTGTTTGCGCCATCGATCGGGCGGTATTTCCTGATTTAATGTCTTACTGGGTTCCCGAGGTTGATGTGACCGGTGTGCACGAACTGGTGGCCAATGCTTTGATTTTGCCCGGAGAACCCGAAAGAACAACCGATCTGAGAGGGGAACCTCTGCCGGGAATGGAGGATAAAGCTGATGAATGATAAAAACAAAATTGTCATTGGTTTAATCATATTTGTTGTAATTCTAACGTTTCCGTTCTGGTATAACATGGGCAAAGCCGCTCCTGTGCCTGAACCGAAACTCACGGACAAGGCCAAAGCTGCAAAAGAGTGTATCGAATCAAAGGAGTTTATGAAGTCGGAGCATATGCAGATTCTCGATGTCTGGAGGGATACGGTTGTCAGGGATACCGACAGGATTTATGTCAGCTCCAGCGGAAAGGAGTTTGATATGAGCCTTTCCAATACATGTCTTGATTGTCACTCAAACAAGGAAGAGTTTTGTGATAAATGTCACGATTATGCTTCGGCAGATCCTTACTGCTGGGATTGTCATGTTGATAATCCAAAGGAGAAGAAATAATGGAAAGCAGCAGAAGAAAATTTATAAAAATAGCGGGGATTTCAGCTCTTGGTTTGGGCGTAAAACCTGTTTTTAATGTGTTTGCTTCATCGGAAGAGCATGGTCGTAAGTCTGAAATAAAGAAAAGTAAAGATGCCCTTACGGCTGAACAGTGGGGCATGGTTATTGATACACGGAAACTAACTACGGCAGAGGATGTGGAACCGATCATCAACGCCTGTAACAAAATACATAATATTCCGGATCATCAAAATAAAAACCATGAAATCAAATGGATCTGGGAGGAAGAGTATGAACATGCTTTTCCCGGTAAAGAGAATAAATATTTAAATGAAAGGATAGAGCATCTGCCGTTCCTTGTATTGTGCAACCAATGTGAAGATCCGCCGTGTTGCAGGGCCTGTCCGACAAAGGCGACTTTTCAGAGGGAAGACGGAATTGTCATGATGGATTTCCATCGATGTATCGGGTGCAGGTTCTGTATGGCCGCGTGTCCCTATGGATCGAGAAGTTTCAATTTCAGGGATCCCCGTCCTTTTATTAAAGAAAAGAACAATGAATTCCCCACCCGCATGAAAGGGGTTGTTGAAAAATGTAATTTTTGCGCTGAAAGGTTGGCTGTAGGAAAGAAGCCTGCCTGTGTTGAAGCGTCAAACGGCGCAATCGCTTTCGGTGACCTGGGCGATCCCGGGTCTGAAGTAAGGGAACTTTTAAGAGAAAATTATACTATTAGGCGCAAACAAGGATTGGGAACGGGGCCTTCTGTCTACTATATAGTATAAAGACTTGGCCGTCATTTTCGCGCAGGCAGGAGGTCGTTAGCCCTCTTTAGTTTTTTTAATTATTAATCTGCTTAAGTGAGGTTGGTTATGCTTGAATTGGCAATAAAAGGGAGCAAAAAATACTGGGGCTGGGTAGTGGCGTTGCTGATCATTGCCGGCATCGGTTTTGGTTTTTATTTAAAGCAGCTCGGGTTTGGTCTGGGAATAACAGGCATGAGCAGAGATGTGTCATGGGGATTTTATATTGCTCAGTTTACATTCCTTGTCGGTGTCGCCGCCGGGGGTGTTATGGTGGTTCTTCCCTATTACCTTCACGATTATAAAGCATTTGGAAGAATTACCATTTTAGGTGAATTTTTAGCTATAGCAGCTATCACGATGTGTCTGCTGTTTATCCTTGTCGATCTGGGCCAGCCGATGCGTATGTTAAATGTTATACTTTATCCAACGCCGACTTCAGTCCTTTTTTGGGACATGATCGTATTGAACGGATATCTTTTTTTAAATATTATTATCGGCTGGAATGTGCTTGAGGCGGAACGGAACGATGTGCACTATCAAAAGTGGTTAAAACCGCTTATATACATTTCCATCCCGTGGGCTGTCGGCATTCACACGGTAACGGCATTTCTTTACTGCGGTCTGCCGGGCAGAGGTTTCTGGCTGACTGCGATCCTTGCTCCCAGATTTCTTGCTTCCGCGTTTGCAGCAGGTCCTGCATTATTGATCCTTTTGTGTCTGTTCGTCAGGAAGGTGACGAAATTCGATCCCGGCAAAGAGCAGATTCAAAGCCTTGCCAAGATTGTAGCCTATGCAATATGTGTGAATGTATTTTTCTTTCTTTGCGAAGTTTTTGTCGTTTTTTACAGCAAAATTCCCGAGCACATGGATCACATTAAATATCTGTTTATGGGTCTTCATGGTCATGGTTCTCTTGTGCCTTTTATGTGGACATCGATGATACTGATGTTTATAGGAATTATTCTTCTTGTCAATCCGGCAACCCGTAAAAATGAAACTGTTTTGGCTGTTGCCTGTGTCGCTGTGTTCATCGGCACATGGATCGATAAAGGACTTGGGATGATTTCCGGCGGTTTTGTGCCCTCACCGCTTCATCATGTCAATGAATATGCGCCGACATTCCCGGAAATAGGTATCACCATCGGAGTCTATGCCGTAGGTGCCCTGGTGTTAACTGTTCTGTACAAGATAGTGGTGTCGGTTAAAGAAGAAGTGTCAGCATAAAAAATATTGTTATTTGTTAAAAAAGGAGGGCTTATTCGAGTTGAATGAGCCCTTTTTTGTTTTATATTATTAACAAAATTTTCTGATAAAGGATTAAGACAATGCGCGATAAAAAATTAGACATTCTTTTTGAGCCGCTTGAGATGCCGAATCTTAAGTTGAAAAACCGTTTTTTCATGGCGCCTATGGGAACAACTTTTACAATTGCCCAGACAACCGATTATCTTGTCGCCCGTGCAAAGGGAGGGGTGGCGCTTATTACCACACCGGAATTCAGTGTTCATCCAAGCGGCAGGGCGGGTATGGTCAACGAATTATTCCTTGAAACAGACGATGACATTAAAACATGGGCGCCGCTGGTAAAAGCGGTTCAAAACGCGGGCGCAAAAATTGTGGCTCAACTTAATCATTCCGGGCGTTATTCTTACAGCAAATTGATCGGCAAACAATCTGTTGCCCCGTCACCCATAGCTTCCCGGTATACCGGTGAAACTCCCAGGGAACTTACCACTCAGGAAGCAGATGATCTTGTCATAGCGTTTGTCGAAGCTGCTTTGCGTGCAAGAAAAACCGGCTTTGACGGTATTGAATTGCTCGGAAGTTCCGGTTACCTGATAAGTCAGTTCCTTTCCCCGTTGACCAATAAACGGGAAGACAAGTATGGCGGCGATGTTCTCCAGAGAGCCACCTTTCTTTTTTCCGTATTGCATGAAATAAGGAAAAAGGTCGGCAGCGATTTTAATATTTGTGTTAAATATGACGCTGAAGATGGCATGGAAGGAGGAAAAACTCTTGAAGATTCTTTGATTCTTGCCCCGGAGATCGTCAAGGCCGGTGCAGACAGGCTCCACATCTGGGCGGGATGGCATGAGGCGACTCGTCCGATGCTGCCGATGTCTGTTCCCAGGGGAGCATTTTCCTACCTGGCAAAAGCGATTAAAGATGTAGTCGATGTTCCTGTTTCCACTGTGGGCAGAATAAATGATCCATATGTTGCGGCGGATATTCTCGCCAAAGGCAAAGCCGACCTGATCGGTCTGGGAAGGACGTTGTTGTGTGATCCGGAGTTTGTCAAAAAGACAATGGATGGCCGCACTAAGGAAATTCGAAAATGTACCGCCTGCTGTTACTGCTTTGACCAGGTAATGCGGGCAATAAAAGGGGACCAGGCGGCGGAACTAAAATGCAGCATAAATGCGGAACTTGGACGTGAAGGGGAAGGGCTGCTTAAACCTGCGGCCAAAAAGAGACATGTTGTTGTTGCAGGCGGTGGCCCGGCCGGCATGGAGGCTGCACGTATCGCCGCTATTCGCGGGCATAAGGTTACCCTTTTTGAAGAAAATGATAAACTTGGAGGAATGGTCAATGTTGCGTATATACCTCCTCACAAAGAAGAACTGAAAAATCTTGTCGATTATCATGTCTGCCAGATGGACATTTTAAATGTGGATGTAAAGCTGGGCGAATCGTTGAATGTGGAAAAGCTGAAAGCAATAAGGCCCGATGTCGTGATTCTTGCAACCGGAGCGGATGTGCTTATACCAAAGATGCCGGGGATAGACGGCAAACAGGTGGTAACGGCTATTGAAATTCTTAAGGGAACCAAATCCGCGGGTGAAAATGTTGTAGTAATCGGAGGCGGTTTAATCGGTGTGGAAACTGCGGAGTTTCTGGCGGAAAAGGGTAAAAATGTAACGATAGTCGAGATGCTCAAATCCATAGCGGTCGATATCGGCCCGACAATGCGATGGGGCGTGGTCTCAAGGGTCAAAAAAATGACACATATCCTTACCCTGACCAGGGCAATTGAAATTAAACAGGGGTGTGTGGTGGTTGAGGGCCAGGATAAGAGTGCAAAAGAGATTCCTGCCGATACTGTTGTGGTTGCTTCAGGCCTTAAGTGCAGGATGGATTTGGCCGAATCAGTCAGCAAATTCGGAATTGAATGTCATGTTATCGGCTCATGCCGACAGCCGGGACAAATAGCAGAGGCGATTGAAGATGCATTCGCAGTCGGCTGTAAAGTTTGATTAGAAGCTGTCTCAAAGTTTTTAAAGAATTTTGAGGCAGCCACTTATAACTCAACCCGCCTATGCAGTGGAATTTAAGCCATACTTTTTAATTAAGGCATACAATAAGGACCTTGAAATTCCCATCCGGCTTGCAGTTTTCGATTTATTCCAATTATTGGAAACAAGAGCGGATTCCAGTAACTTTTTTTCAACCCTGTTTTTCGATGTTCGCAATATATTGATATTATTTTTCTCCGGATATTGTAAAGAAAAGAGCTTATAATTAGCCAGCAGATAATCAGGAAGGTCGGAAGTCCCTATAATTTTTTTATCACTTACCTGGACAGCTCTTTCAATAAC
>JAUVKB010000086.1 GCA_030596405.1 Deltaproteobacteria bacterium | reverse complement strand
GGTCCTCCTCGAAATACAGTGGTTCTCCCTTACATATCCATGCACGAAAGCACAAAGAAGATGGTCGATTATCTTGTTTCAGCCCTTGTGGAGAGAGGCGTCAGGGTAGAGCAGTTCAACCTGGAGGTAACCGACATAGGAAAACTCGCCATGGCTCTGGTTGACGCGGCAACAATTGTTATTGGAACTCCCACATTCCTCGCAGGGCCTCATCCTTGCGCTGCCTATGGAGCATTTCTGGCAAATGCACTGCGTCCAAAAGCAAAGTTTCTTTCCATTATCGGTTCATATGGATGGGGAGGTAAAACCGTAGAGACACTGGCTGGAATGATTCCCAATCTCAAGGTAGAGGTTATAGACCCCGTCCTTTGCAAGGGGGTGCCTTCTACAGATGCTTTTAAGGCATTGGATGGTTTGGCTGACGCCATAGCGGCAAAACATAAGGAGCACGATTTTACTTAGGGTTCGCTTAAAAATAAAGGCTTGGCCTGTTTCCCGCATAGTGCCGGTTATACAGGATTATAGAAGCAATCCCTTTGAACGGCCTTAAATCCTGCTTCGCTAATCAGGCGAATAATTTCCGATTTCGACAGACGGTATTTTACGCCGGCAGCAGCGACTACATTTTCTTCTATCATGGTGCTTCCGATGTCGTTGGCTCCGAATGCAAGCGCCACCTGGGCAATCTTGTCTCCCTGGGTAACCCACGACGCCTGGATGTTTTGAATATTATCCAGAACCAGCCTGCAAAGCGCCAACACTTTTAAATAGACTGCGCAAGTAACCGCCCTAACCTTAATATCGGTATTTTCGGGCTGGAAAGTCCAGGGTATAAATGCTGTAAACCCGCCGGTTTCGTCCTGCAGTTCACGTATTTTTATTAGATGCTCTATGATATGTTCCTGCTTTTCAATATGGCCGAACATCATTGTGGCAGTAGTTTTCAGCCCAAGGCGGTGAGCTGTTCTCATAACCTCAAGCCAAACGTCTGCCGAACATTTTTTGGGAGAAATCTTTTTTCTTATTTCATCTGCAAGTATTTCCGCTCCTCCACCGGGAATTGAGCCGAGTCCGGCATCGACAAGTCTTTTTATGGTCTCGCTGATGGAAAGGGATGATTTTTCAGCCATGAATGCAATTTCAGGGGGTGAAAATCCATGAATATGAACAGGAAAATTTTCCTTGATAAACTTTAACAGGTCGATATAAAAATCTAATTCGAGTTGCGGGTTCATTCCTCCTTGAAGAAGTATCTGGGTTCCTCCAAGGGAAAGGGTCTCTTTAATCTTTTGTTTTAATGCATCTTTTGAAATTACAAAGGCTTCCCTGTGGCCTGGGGGACGATAATAGGCGCAAAACAGGCAGCCTGATACACATACGTTCGTATAATTAATATTACGATCCACAACAAAGGTGACGACAGGGTCCGGATGCAGTTTATACCTTTTTTTATTTGCCAGATCGGCCAGCATAAGAATGTCTGCATTATTATAAAGGTCAAAAGCCTCATTAAAATCGATCCGCTGATCAGAGATAACTTTTTCGATTATTCTATCTAAATTGTGCATTAGTCATTTTAGTCTTTTGTTTTTTATACAGGACAATAAAAAGAATCCCGCTGAACAGGTTTAAATCCTGCTGAAGCTATAATATGTTCCATACAGGTACGGGTCAGTCCTGTTGCCGATTTTGCCCCTGCCATATGCGTAATCTTTTCTTCAATTATCGTTCCGTCCAAATCGTCTGCGCCAAAAGAAAGGGCTACTTGCGCCAGTTTCTCGCCTATCATCACCCAATATGCCTTAATATGATCAAAATTATCCAAAATGAGGCGGGCTGCCGCTATACTCTTCAGGTCGTCAAAAGCGGTTGTGGCTGGAATTTGTGACATTTTGGTATTTTCTGAGTGAAACGCAAGTGGAATATAGGCTGAAAACCCCCCTGTTTTATCCTGAAGGGATCTTAAACGGATAAGATGCTGAACGCGTTCTTCCATGGTTTCTATGTGACCGTAAAGCATGGTGGCGTTTGATGTAAGGCCTGCGCGATGCAAAGCCTCCATTACCTCAAGCCATCTGTTGCTGTCTATCTTTCTGGGAAAGAGTCTGTTTCTTACCCTCTCACTCATGACTTCGGCGCCGCCCCCGGGTATCATGGCAAGTCCCGCATCCTTTAACCTGGCTATTGTTTCATCAAGAGAGTAGCCGGAGATTTTATATAAATGATCGATTTCAACCGCCGTAAACGCTTTAACCGTTGAATCCGGCCTGATCATTTTTACAGTCTTGATCAGATCGATATAATAATCAAATGAAAGTGAGGGGTTAAGCCCTCCGACAATGTGTAGTTCCCTGACCGGTTCATCAATACGTTCCAAAAGCCTTTCCCTGATGTCATTTATTGAAAGGGTAAAAGCCCCGTTTTCGCCCTTATCTTTAGCATATGCACAAAAAAGACACCTGTTTGTACAGACATTCGTATAATTTAAATGCTGGTTATATACATAGTAAGCCTCTTTTCCGTATCGTTTGCGACGGACATGGTCGGCCAGGCGCCCTACCCCGATAAGATCATTGCTGTTAAACAGAATCAGTCCGTCTTTAAAATCGAGACGCTTTTCTTTCACAATTTTTTCTTTGATTTTATATAACCGGTTGTCTATAAAAGATAAATTCATGACACTTTTTGTCTTTATGAAAACTTTAAAGTTTTTTTACAATAAATGACCTTAATGGTCATTATATAAAACAAAAATATGCTGATATAGCAATATTTTTTCCAATTACTCGATTTTAATAAAAATCTTATAACAGGATATGGATATCGATATGGATAATTCAAAAGAGACTGTTGTTGTAAATGCCAATCTGGAAATAACCACGGCATCCCTTCAGGCGATTGTCAATAATTCAAAAAAAATTGCCGGCCGTGATGAAAAAGGGGTATATCGAGTGGATACTGCGGATAAGGTAGGTGAAATAATATCACGTTTTCTTCTTGAAAACGATTTTGAAAATTTTGCAATGAATATCGACAATTATAAGAGTTGACGGATAAAACGATGTCGGGACTCGGCAAAAAAGCGCCAACAGACTGGATTTACATCAAAAATCAAGATTTTTGTCCCTTATAGCTCTGACAACTATGTTTATCCTCTATAAAAGGCTTGATGTCTAATATGGGAGTGCCGTCTAGCATATCAAGTCCTTTTACGTCTATGACACCGGCATTAATCCTGACAACTTCAAGAACCGACATGCCGATAGGATTCGGCCTTTTTGGAGAGCATATGCTGAAGACGCCGAGTTCTTCTTTCCGGTGCGATGGCCTTTGAGATAGAAATTGCGGGGTAAAGTTTTGATTTTTATGAAAACAAAAAATAACGACAATCCGCTGGCCGGATTTGATATCCTTTAACCCTTTAATATATTTTTCATCAATAACAAGCTTTCCGATAACATCGGAAACCGACCAGTGACGGGGAACTTCTTTTAAATCCGTATGCACAAAGCCGATAGGTTCCATTGTTATGTGCATATCCTGTTCTTCTTCATCTTCTTTCAAGTTTGGCAACCGCCTCTATGTGATAGGTGTGCGGAAACATATCCACCGGTTGAACTTCCACTATCCTGTAATTTTCCTTCATCATGTTAACATCTCTTGCCATAGTCGCAGGGTTACAGGATATATAGACAATCCTTTGAGGAGCAATTTCAATGACCTGCTTTACGACATCCTTGTGCATACCCACCCTGGGCGGATCGATAATCATGACATCCGGTCGATCTGTAATTTGCAAAAGAGAATCTTTAATATCTCCCAGAATAAACCGGCAATTGGAAACATTGTTTAACCGGCAGTTGTTCTCTGCGTCTGACACAGCGCTTTCAATAATCTCCAGACCGATTATCTTCTTTGAACAATCTGAAAGATAAATAGCGATCGTGCCTGTTCCGCTGTAAAGATCGACAACGGTCTCCGTTCCTGTCAGGTCCGCATATTTTTTAACTATATCATACAACAGCTTTGCGCCCGCAGTATTTGTCTGGAAAAATGAATTAGCCGATATTTCAAACTCAAACCGGCCGATTTTGTCTTTTAAACGCAAAGCACCGGCAAGCGGTATCTCATACTCTCCGACTGCAACGCCGGCTTTTCTCGAAGTGACGTTGTTGACAACCGAAACGATTTTTAAATATTTTTTCATCAAGCTGTCTGCCAGCGGTTGAACAATCTCCCTGTTTTCCTCTGCTGTAATTATATTTACCATCCATTGATCATAAGCCGCGGAATGTCTTAACATAAGAAAACGCCAAAACCCCGTGTGGCTGCGAAGGCCGTAAACAGGGGCGTCAGAGTTTTTCATAAAGGTTCTGACATCATCTAAAATCAAATTGCCGAGTTCAGGCTGAAGCAGACACGTACGGGTATCAAGAACTTTGTTGAAAGTCCCAGGCACATGCAGCCCAAGGGCAAAACCTTTGTCGATACCATCTTCGCCCATCTCCTCCGGCAAAAGCCATCTTCTGTCCGAGCAGGAAAACTCCATCTTGTTTCTGTATCCGAAAATCGTCCCGGAAGGGATCGTGGGATGCACAGGGACATCTTTTATAAGCCCAATATGCTCAATAGAGTCAAGAACATGTTGTTGCTTGTATAATATCTGCATATCATACTTTAGAAACTGCCACTTGCACCCGCCGCAAAATCCGCTGTAAGGACATGGAGGCTTTATCCTGAAGGGAGACGGCTCCACAAGGACGTCAACACGCGCCTCAGCATAATTTTTCTTCTTTTTGGTTATCCGCAAACTGACAAGATCCCCAGGAATTGCCTGATCAACAAAAACAGCAAAGCCGTCTGCACGTGCAAGGCCTTTTCCGCCAAATGCAATATCGGTTACTTTCAACTCGTAAAGCCGGCCTTTTTTTATCGGCATGGTCCGTTTGTCCGTTAAATCGTTTATCTGTTTATTCCTCAAGCGCTTGTCATTCGATTAAACATTTCCAGCTAATAATTCACCGGGTTCAAAGATTAAAAACAAAGATTATAACCCGGCTATTAAATCCTTTACCTTTTTTTCAATCTCATCACGTACTTTACGCATAAAATCGATCGATTTGCCGGCAGGGTCCGGCATGTCCCAGTCCATCCTTTTTGCCGTCGGAACAGATGGGCATTCACCAGAAGACCCCTCAGAACACCCCTCAGAACATCCCATTGTTATGATTATGTCAGGTTTTACATCGGCAATGACCGCGTCATCTATCGGTTTAGGCCTGCAAAACGCCATGTCTATGCCTTTTTCACACATTGTCTCCACCATAAGAGGGTTAATCTCGTTTGCCGGCTTACTTCCCGCACTTATAGCTTCTATCTTATCTCCCGCGATATATCTGGTAAAAGCGCCGGCCATCTGGCTGCGACATGCATTTTCCCTGCAGGAAAACAAAACCTTTTTTCTGCCGAGCAACGGCGATAAAAGCGCAGCTGCATCTTGTTTTACTTCCCTTAAAACCGATGGATGTTTTTCCATATCTCCGGGGGCTTCTATGTGCCTGTAAGTCAGACTGCCGTCATAGCTCGCGCTGACGGCATCAAAAAAGTATTTTACTGTAAGATGAAGCCCATTAAAAAGATTTTCCCCCTTAGTGGCTCCAAGGGCAAGCAAAATTCCGCTCCTCATCTTATGCCCCGGATCTCTCAGATTCAATTTATATTTCCTTGACCAGAGCGCCTGGCTCCTGTCTATCAATGCTTTGAGCTGTGACGGGGTATTATAAAAAAATATCGGGGTTGCAACTACTATGAGGTCGGCCTCTCGAAGCATGGGATAAATTTCCTGGCTCATATAATCTTTTGTTATACAAAATCCATCTTTTTCACATTTTCCACACCCCTTACATGGAGAGATATCCTTTTTGGCGACTTCAACCAGATGCGTTTTAGCACCCAGTTTTTCCGCCTCTTTCAGGTAGGCTGAAAGTAAAAAGTCGGTGTTGCCTTTTTTTCTTGGACTGCCCTGAAGTCCTAATACCAGCATATAAAATAACTCCTTGAAAGCTTCCTGGTTGAGAACGCTGAATCCGTAAAAAGTCCATAAAACAGCGTTACATCCTGGTTAATATTTTTTGTGTGTGAGTCGGTGTGGAATTTTTCAGTACCGTAACTGTTACAGACAAACTAATTCTACTTCCAGTTCGGCGCCCCTGATGTGAAGCAGAGCAACAGATGCATTGAAATCGTGTCTGGGCATCGAGGCGCTTCCGGGATTTAAAAAGAGTACTCCGGCCTGCTCCTCAACTAAAGGCTGGTGAGAATGACCGCTTATGACAGCGCTAAAACCGGCAACAGCCGGATCCATGTCAAGCTCGTTTATATCATGAATCACATATAACCTTATATTATCAAAGGTTACTATTTCTGTTTTTGCCAGTTCTCTTGCCCATGTTCCCCTGTCCATGTTTCCCCGGACCGCAACAACCGGCGCTATCGATTTCAGTGAAGCAAGAACATCGGGCTGGTCGATATCTCCTGCATGAACAATCAAATCAACGTGTTTAAATATATGAGCAGTTTTTGCAGGCAAATGACCGTGTGTATCGGAAATAACACCTATCTGAGAATTAATCCTGTTGTCCTGCATTTTTTTATTATCATCCTACGGTAGCAAATAAAAACCCAAATCCTTGTCAAACCATTGAATATCGCTAAACTCAGCGCCGATGAAACTGTCCTTGACCACTCGTACTTTAGCCCGTTTTCGGATCTCAGACTTCTTGGCGTCATCAAGTTTAAAAGAGACTTCCAATTCATCACCTTTCTGCAAATTGTGAAACATTTGACCCACAAAAACGCTAAAACCGATCCCTTCATATGAAAGGTCTTGCACCAGAATATCATCGGTCATTCCGGTTTTCAGGTTAACATATTTGCCGGCAAGTTTAACGGCCTTGCGATATATCTTACGCAGTTCCACTATACATTTGAATACTTCGCCGCATTTGCACCTCACCTTCAGGCTCTTGCCAGTTACATTTAATCTAGAGGCGTCAAAGGTTTTTATAAACTTGCATTTGGGGCAGTGTATGGCAACCTCGTTGTCTTTGTTGGCGTAAAATGTCGGTAATTTTTCGGTTTTATCTATTTCCACAATAATTTCCCCCTGCAAAAAAACAACTTAAATAATGGAATCTGCCATATATTTTGCAAAGGTCTCAAATATTAAGGTTTCAAAATATAAAAAGGAGTTCCGCCCTTATGCCAGACTCCCTGTTTTTATTTTGGTGCCGGAGCTCGGAATCGAACCGAGACGGAGTTGCCCCCGGAGGATTTTGAGTCCTCTGCGTCTACCAATTTCACCACTCCGGCTTAAATAATTTTTATATGTAAATTGCATAGTAGTTGTCAATATAATTTAGACGGGCGTTTTTAACCAACAACCTCAAAAATATCCGCTGCCGGAACTTCACCTTCACGAAGAATTGTCGGAAAACCGGTTGTTACGTCGATAACGGTCGATCCTGCCCCTCATTTTAGCGGCCCCGCGTCGAGTATGAGATCGAGCTTGTCCGCGATTCGAGAATCAAGATCAATACCGAGTAAACATCCTGGATTACCTGAAATATTGGCGCTTGTTCCAGTTATCGGACCTTTCATTCCCCTTACCAGGGCATGAGCGACCTGATGCATCGGGAGACGCACGCCTATTTTGCCTGTTTTTGCTGTAAGATTGACAGGTAAAGTCTCTTCTGCTTCAAATACAATGGTAATACCGCCGGGCCAAAATTTGTCCATAATACGCAAGGCGCAAGGCGGCACGTTATCCACAATTTTGTCGAGCTCATCCCGATTTTCGACAAAAATAAGGATCGGTTTATTATAAGGCCGTTGTTTTACGGCAAAAACCTTGTCTATAGCCTCAGGATTCAATGCATCAACCCCAAGCCCGTAAAAACACCTCGTGGGAAACGAGATGATACCCCCCTTTTTGATAATAGATAAAGCCTCATTTATTAAATCGGGCCGGGGATTTTTAGCGTTTATTTTTTTTATCTTATTGAGTGATTGCAAGATTTTTTGCTTTTTGATCAATTTGTGCCGCCATATCCTTTTTGTACGTTTCCAGCTTTTTTTGCAGCTCATGATCGGAAAGCGCCAAAATCTGCGCTGCAAGTATACCCGCATTTTTCGCCCCGGATTTTCCAACAGAGACTGTGGCGACAGGTATTCCTGAAGGCATCTGAACGGTGGATAAAAGAGAATCGAATCCTTTCAAAGGAGAAGAATCTATCGGGATGCCTATAACGGGAAGAGACGTTTTGGCAGCTATGGCTCCCGCGAGATGAGCTGCATGCCCTGCTCCCGCAATAATAACTTTTATACCCCTGGCAGCGGCAGAGGATGCAAACTCGGCCACCCTGTCCGGGCTTCTATGAGCAGAACCGACCGTCATTTCGTATGGAATATCAAACTTTTTCAGAATTGCCGCGGCTCCTTCCATAACATCAAGATCGGAATCACTTCCCATTATAACCCCTACAGCCGGAAATCTCTCAAGCCTTGCAATGGCTTTTTGTCCTATGTCCCTGCGATAGTAAACATTATCCCAATCTATTTTGGAAACGGCCAGATATGCTTTTGATATAGCCTTCTTGATCGTATCACCAAGCGCCGTAACCCCTAAGACACGTCCGCCGTTTACAACAACCTGACTATTTTTTTGTGACTTGTTTTTTACCGCCGTGCCGGCATGAAAAACAACAACGTCCTTCATACGCCGCACATTTTCCAGCCCTGAAATCGTCGTCCCTTTTTTGTATGCGCCGGGATATCCTCCGGACGCCATAACTACACACACCGATGCTCTACTGTCAATTTCAAGGCTGCATTCATGCAGCCTGCCCTCAACAACAGCCTCCATCACCGGAACAATATCGGTTTTCATCCGTATTAAAAG
>JAUVKB010000068.1 GCA_030596405.1 Deltaproteobacteria bacterium | reverse complement strand
TTATCTCATTAAAAAAAACAATTATTTTTTGGGTGTTAAAATGACAGAAAAAAAAACTACGGAACAAACTGAAACGGTTAAACACGAAATAAAAATGTTGCAAATTGGTGACCTTGCCGTGTACCCCGCACATGGCGTTGGACGGATTGAATCGATTGAAAGCAGAGTCGTCAACGGTGAAACTCATGATTTTTATATCATGAAGGTTTTTGAAAATAATATGGTCATTATGATTCCTATCCGAAATATTGAGGCTGTCGGGTTAAGGGAGCTTGTCAGTGAAGAGGATATCCCCAGCGTATATGAAGTAATAAAAACAAGACCGGAACCGACAATTGAGAATCAGACATGGAATCGCAGGCATAAAGAATACATGGACAAGATCAAAACAGGTTCTCTTTATTATGTGGCGGAAGTCTTTAGAGATCTTTATCTTATTAAATTAATTAAGGACCTCTCCTTTGGCGAACGAAAACTGTACGATACTGCTCAGGGCCTGTTGCTAAAAGAACTTTCTATTGCAAAAAGCACAGAAGAAGAAACAATTCTTACAGAAATTGAATCGCTTTTTATTCTCCCCGATTAATTCTTTCTCTCCTTAAACAAATTATGCACGTCAACGCTAACTTTACTATTTGCGTCAATAAATCCGATTCCGGCAGACGCATAGATGAAGTGGTCGCTTTTTACGTTCCGGACTGTTCCCGATCTTTTGCAAAGGACCTGATCCAAAAGGGAAAAATTCTGGTTCAAGGAGGTGCCAAGAAACCTGGATACAGAGTAAAACCAGGGGAGGAAATAACCGGTTTTATCCCTCCTCCCGAACAGTATTTTTGCAAACCAGAGCCTGTCCCAATCGATATACTGTATGAAGATAATAATATAATCGTGCTCAATAAACAGGCAGGTATTGTCGTCCATCCGGCCCCTGGTCATTATTCCGGCACCTTGTTAAATGGGCTTCTTTATCATTGCCCATTAATTAAAGGGATAAAAGGAGAGCTCAGGCATGGAATTGTCCACAGACTTGACAAGGATACTTCAGGCACCTTGGTCGTTGCAAAAGATGCTGTTTCACATCGCAATTTATCGTTTCAATTCAAATCAAGAACCATCCATAAAAAGTATCTGGCAATTGTTCATGGTAGAATGGAAGCTGAATCGGGCACAATTTTATTTCCTGTCGGCAGGCATCCTGTTGACAGAAAGCGAATGTCAACGGCAAGCACAAAAAGTCGATCGGCTGAGACATCCTGGAAAGTCAGGGAAATTTTTAATGAAAACACATTGCTGGAGCTGGAATTAAAAACAGGCCGTACACATCAAATCCGTGTACACTGTGCCGCGATTAATCATCCGGTAACAGGAGATTCAACATATTGCACAAGGGGCGATTATACAAAAGCGGGGAAAAAAAATCTTGCGCCATTGGTTGAAAGGCAGATGCTGCATTCATGGCAATTAAAATTCACTCATCCTGTTACAGAAAAGATAGTCTCTTTTGAATCACCTGTTCCTCACGACATGGAGAAGATCATACACTTTTTGAGAAACAATGCCAAATGTTGAAAGGATACTTTTCCCTTGCTGCAAGAAAAGTTGACATAACCGTCTATTTGTCTTATAAACAAATTTTAAGCGGGAACTGTTTCAAAACTCTTTTTTCGCGCCCGTAGCTCAGTTGGATAGAGTGCCGGACTACGAATCCGTAGGTCGCAGGTTCGAATCCTGCCGGGCGCGCCAATCAATTCAAGGGGTTATCTATTGCCTGCTTAAAAATCTCTTCTATGTTTTCACGACACCGGTATGTCTAATATTTAATATTTCAACTTCATAATGGAGTTCCATCCCCGCCCACGGGTGGTTCCCGTCAAGAAAAACCCAGTCTCCAAGAAAACCCGTTACTCTGAAACTCTCAACCCTCCCGTTCTCATCAACCCGTCGCAATTCATGTCCGATTTTTATCTCTCCTTCGGGAAGATTACTGCGGGGAATTTTCAGGACAAGATCATTTTTTTTATAACCATATGCTTCTGAAGGAGTAATTATAATGGTTTTCTTGTCTCCGACCCGAAATTTCCTCAAAGTTTTTTCCAATTTAGGCAAAAAAATGTTACTCTCGCATATTGTTTCAGCGGGGGCCCCACCACGTGTGCTTTCGAGCAACGCTCCCTTACCATTCTTCAACGTATAGTGAAAAGTGACTATAGTATGTTTTATAATACCCATTAAATGGCTCCTAAAAAAAAGTAACTAATGAATATTGAAAAAAAAATTAAAAAATATTATAAACCAGATAGATCATCCAGCGTCTTTCTGAAGCTAAAACATTTTTAATGTCTCAACAATTTACCATGAAAATAGCCATTGTCCAGATAAATCCAATAATCGGCGACTTTAAGCATAATTTAGATAAAATAATATATTATTCTAATAAGGCCAAAGAGCTTTCATGTGACCTTGTCGTATTCTCAGAACTTGTTATCACGGGATATCCACCACGGGATCTCCTCGAAAAGGAAGATTTTGTTGATGAAAATCTTGCCTGTCTGAACAAGTTGATGGAATCGATACGCGGAATCGGAGTTATTTGCGGATTTGTTGATAAAAATCCCGGCAATGGAGGAAATCCCCTTTATAATTCAGCCGCCCTTTTTGAAGACGGCAAGTTGCTGCTCAAGGTTAATAAGAGGCTTCTTCCCACCTATGATGTATTCGATGAAAGAAGATATTTTGAGCCCGGCGATGAATGCGGCACGTATCTTTATAAGGGCCACAGGATAGGGCTTACCATATGTGAAGATGTATGGAACGACAAAGGTATATTCAAAAAAAGAATCTATCATATGGATCCTGTGGCGTTGATGATAAAAAAGGGCGCCGATCTTCTCATAAACATATCGGCATCTCCTTTTCATGTAGGAAAAAGAGACTTGAGATATAATATGCTTGGGTCTATTGCACGAAAATATAGTGTCCCCGTTATATATGCGAACCAGGTCGGGGGTAATGACAGCATACTCTTTGACGGATCAAGCGCGGCTTTTGACGCCAACGGAAAACCAGCGGCAACTGCTTCCGACTTTAAGGAAGATCTTGTCATAATAGATCTGGAAAGATCGAAAGGTGATTTACATGAACTTACAAATTCAGACACTGAATCTATATTGAAAGCCCTTGTAATGGGAACACGGGATTACGTAACAAAGTGCGGTTTTAAAAAGGCGATTGTCGGCCTTAGCGGAGGGATAGATTCTGCGCTTACTCTCTGTATCGCAGTGATGGCGCTGGGAAAGGACAATGTTTCAGCAATATTTATGCCGTCACGCTACACTTCCATGGATAACTTTGAAGATACAAAAAAACTCGCTGAAAATATTGGAATATCACTTGAGCAAATTCCGATTGAAAAAATATTTGAAGAATTTTTAAGGTTCCTTTCGCCATCTTTTAAGGAGAGTGATCCTGGCGTTACCGAACAAAATATACAGGCAAGGATTCGTGGGACAATTCTCATGGGCATATCCAACAAGCGCGGCTCTCTTCTTCTATCAACGGGGAATAAATCAGAACTCGCCGTAGGTTATTGCACCCTTTACGGTGATATGAACGGAGGCCTTGCGGTAATCTCGGATGTCCCCAAAACCCTTGTATACGACCTTGCACGCTTCATAAACATGGGAAAAAAACATATTCCGCCAAGAATAATCGAAAAAATACCATCCGCCGAACTAAAACCCGATCAAACAGACCAGGATGATCTACCTCCTTATGAAATATTAGACCCCATATTAAAAGGGTATATCGAAGATTTTAAAGGAACAAAAGAACTGGTTAAAATGGGATTCGACGAATCTATAGTCAAAGATGTTATCTTGCGGGTAGATGGTAATGAGTACAAACGACACCAGGCAGCCCCAGGACTAAAAGTCACATCAAAGGCATTCGGATATGGAAGAAGATATCCCATAGCGCAAAGATACACAAAAATTCCATGAAAATGCTGAAGTGATCATAATTTATCTGCCTGCTGCAAACTTGCCCTGCCATGAATCTCTTTTTTCCAGGGTTTCACTGATCAAAGTGAGTGTTTCCGATTTCTTAAGTGACCATGAGGGCGCAACAAGTTCCTCAGGATGAGGATCTCCGGTAAGACGCTGAATTATCATACTATCAGGGATTAATTCCAAAAAATCACAAACCAGATCCACGTATTCATGTTGTGCCAGACAATTGTATTTTCTCTTTTTGTACAGCTTTTCAAGTTCTGTTCCTGTAACAACATAGAGGAGGTGGAGCTTAACACCGTCTATACCCATATATGCTATGGTTTTTGCCGTCTCAATAATATGCTTCCTTTCTTCAAGGGGAAGTCCGATTATAACATGGGCACATATCTTTATACCTCTGTTTTGGGTTGCAGCTACCGTCTTTTTAAAACAGTCAACGTCATGGCCGCGATTTATTAAGTTAAGCGTATTATTGTGTGCAGATTGCAGACCATATTCCATCCAAACCAGATAGTCTTTTACATAGCCCTGGAGAAGCTTTAAAATCGGTTCATTAATACAATCAGGCCTTGTGCCTATTGAAAGACCTATTACGTCGTCTACCGCCAGTGCCTCTTCGTAGAGGCCTTTTAACCTGTCTACAGAAGCGTATGTATTGGAAAACGACTGGAAATATGCAATAAACTTTTTAGCCTTATACCGTTTTGAAAGTGCCTCTTTACCTTTAAGAAGCTGCTCTGTAACAGAAAGCCCTTTTGTATAAGCGCCTGTCCCTGACCCTTTGGCGTTGCAGTATATACATCCCCCTGTTGAAATCGTTCCATCCCTGTTTGGGCAAGAAAAGCCGGCGTCTATTGTTATTTTCTGGACTCTGCATCCGAAAACACTTCTAAAATATGTATTTAAATCATAATACCTTTTATTCATTATATCCATTTCGGTGCTTGACCTTAAGTGTTATGTGATTATATACAGTTATAAGGAAAAGGGAAGAAAAAAGGCAGTATTTATATGGTCTTATATCAAAAAAAATATAACGTCATCGTTATCGGCGCAGGTCATGCCGGATGTGAAGCCGCACTTGTTGCAGCAAAAATGGGGTGCAGCGTTCTTCTGTTAGCCATCGATCTGGACAAGATCGCCGCGATGCCGTGCAGTCCGTCCATAGGAGGTATGGCAAAGGGACAACTTGTAAAAGAGATAGACGCTCTTGGCGGCGAAATGGCAAAGATTGCAGACAAAACAGCTATTCAGTACAGAATCTTGAATACAAAAAAAGGGCCTGCGGTACGTTCTTCAAGAACACAGAATGATAAGGTCAGGTACCATATGGCCATGAAGGCTGTTCTTGAAAAACAGTCGAATCTGGACATTAAACAGGCAATGATTGAAGATCTTGTCGTGGAAAACAACAAAATCGCAGGAGTAATAGATGATACCGGCTTTGGATATCAGGCCGAAACTGTTATTCTGGCTACAGGAACATTTTTAAGCGGTCTGGTTCACATTGGGTTTAATTCAGTCAGGGCGGGAAGATCAGGTGAGTTTGCCTCTTATGGTCTTCCTGTCCACTTGAAAAAACTCGGCTTTAAATTAGGAAGGATGAAGACAGGCACTCCGCCAAGGCTGAAAAAATCGAGCATAGATTTTACTATGTTTGCAAAACAGGAGCCGGAACAAGAACCAGTCCCCTTTTCGTTCTTTACCAAAAATATTTCCCTGCCCCAGGTTCCAAGCTATATAGGCTATACCAGCAGGGAAGGTCACGAAATCGTTAAAAATAATCTTGAGCGTTCTGCGCTCTATAGTGGAATTATTAAAGAGGTCGCAGCTAGATATTGTCCTTCATTCGAAGATAAAATTGTAAGATTTCCCGACAGAGAGAGGCATCAGGTAATACTTGAACCCGAGGGCCTTGATACCGATGAAATTTATGCCAGCGGCCTTGGAAACAGCCTCCCCATGGAAATTCAGATTCAGTTTGTCAGGTCGGTTAAAGGCTTGGAATCAGTTGAAATTATACGGCCTGCTTATGCCATAGAATACGACTATGTTAACCCTGTTCAATTAAATCCCACACTCGAGACAAAGGTTGTTTCAGGTATTTATATGGCCGGACAGATCAACGGAACTTCAGGTTACGAAGAGGCTGCCGCACAAGGAATATGGGCGGGCATTAATGCGGCATGTAAAGTCCAAAAAAGACCACCGTTTATATTAGACAGATCCCAGGCCTATATGGGAGTGATGATAGACGATCTTGTCACAAAAGGGACACGTGAACCTTATCGAATGTTTACATCAAGAGCTGAATACAGGCTTATGTTAAGGGAAGATAATGCAGATTTAAGATTGATGGAAACAGGTAATGCTCTCGGCATCATTGACGATCACGCTTTGCAAGACGTAAAGGAACGTAAAAAACAGATAGAAAAAGAGATAAAAAGAATAAAGGGAACCGTGATAAAACCTGCCAAAAGGACAAACGATTATCTGCAAAGCCGGAAGACTACACAGATAAGCAACGGGCTCTACCTTGACCAGCTTTTAAAAAGGGCCGAATTAGATTACAGCGCAATAGAAGATCTGGCTAAGAGCCCTGAGCATATAAGCCTAAAGGTGGCAAAACAGGTGGAAATAGAGATCAAATATGAAGGATATATCAAAAGGCAATTGAGAGAAATCGAAAAATTTAAAAATATGGAAAAGATAAAAATACCGAAAAATTTCGATTTTCCCGGAGTTCACGGCCTGTCGAATGAACTTAAAGAAAAACTTTCCACCGTAAGGCCGGCCTCTATGGGCCAGGCCTCCCGCATAGACGGAATGACTCCTGCCGCCCTTTCAGTGCTCATAATCGCCATTAAAGCACGGGAAAGGATATTATTTAAATAAGTTTTTTAAGGAATTAATGAAAATGGCCGAAATGGATTACTATAAAGAGCTTGGAGTAAATAAAAATGCATCGGATGCAGATATCAAAAAGGCGTATCGGAAGCTTGCCATGAAGTATCATCCCGACCATGCCAAGGACGATAAAACTGCTGAAGGGAAATTCAAAAAAATAAGCGAGGCATACGCTGTTTTGAGTGATAAAGAAAAACGCAAACAATATGACACGTTCGGTTCAAGCGGATTTCACCAACGCTATTCACAGGAAGACATCTTCAGAGGATTTGACTTTGCTGATATTCTTAAAGAGTTTGGATTCGGCGGAGCAAGTTTTTCTGCGGGCAAAAGCTGCGGCAAACGATTTTCGTTTGGCAATGGGACGCAGTTTGGCGCCAACAAAATGCGTCAGCCACGGCCAAAAGGAACAGACCTTATATATGAACTTCCATTATCGTTACAGGAAGTGGCAACAGGAGTCAAAAAAACGATACAGATTCAGCATGCAGGGCAATCAAAAAAAATAACAGTAAAAATTCCAAAAGGAATGATTACCGGCAAAAAACTCCGACTTGCCGGAAAAGGTGAACCGAGCCCTTATGATGGCCCCCCTGGAGATCTTTATATACAGGCTAAAGTATTTAATGACCCAATTTACACAGTGCAAGGATTTGATCTTAGTATTAATCGGGAAATAAAGTTGAGCGACTCTATCCTTGGAACAAGTATATCTGTTCCGACCATTGAAGGCAAGGAATTGAGCCTGAAAATACCTCCAGGAACCAGTCACAAGACCAAAATGCGTCTTTCGGGTCACGGCATTCCTCATATGACGGGGACGGGAAAAGGTAACCTTTATATCAATATCAATGTCAATATGCCTGAAAAACTTAATAAAGAACAAAAAAAATTGATAAAAAAACTTGCTGAAACAGGTATGTAAGATTGTAAATTTATTGACAAGAAAGGATTGAACTTGATATATATTATATAAAAAATTTAGTTGACAATCTATAAACCTTGGGGTGTTGCATTCTGATCATGCCTGAAATTTTTCCATTACTTAAAAAACAAGATATCGATAACATGGTATCCTCCCTTGCACAGAGGATCTCCGATGATTATCGAGGTCGCAAACTTGTACTTGTAGGGATATTAAAGGGTTCATTTGTGTTTCTATCCGACCTGATGCGCCGGCTTACTATCCCTGTCCAGGTTGATTTTATAGGTGCCTCCAGTTACGGCTCCAGCACCTCCACATCCGGAAATATTCATTTGACCAAAAAATTAGAAATTGATGTAAAAGACAAAGATGTGCTTATAGTCGAAGATATAGTCGATACAGGATTGACATTATCACATATTATCGAGCACATAAAATCTTTCACCCCAAAAACGGTAAAAATTTGTACGTTGCTTGACAAACCTGAGCGTCGTGAGGCAAAAATCAATATCGATTATTCATGCCATGTAGTAGTACAAAAAGGGTTCCTTGTTGGTTATGGACTTGACTATGCTGAAGATTATAGAAATTTGCCGGAAATTTGCCGATTGAAATTCTAATTAGTGAGGGCGGAATATGATTATCACTTGTAAGGAATGCAATGCAAGCTTCAATTTAGATGACGGCCTGATAAAACAAACAGGTTCCAAAGTGAAATGCTCTAATTGCAACCATATCTTTGTTGTTTATCCTCCAGCCGTGTCAGATGAGCCTGGCCAGTCAACCCAGGCAAAACTTATTGACAAAGCCGAACAAGACACTGAGAATTTAGCCCTTCCACAAGAAAAAAAAGAGACAGATGACCTGGAACTCGAACTCGATATGGATATGGAACCGTCTGATATAATCGCTCCAGAAGGTATGGAAACCGTATCTGATCAACCTGACGAACTCGACCTGTCTGATATCGATGAGTTGCTCGAAATGGATGATGAACCTGAAGAAAAAACTCAAAAACCGCCTGAAGATGACCTGGAACTCGAACTCGATATGGATATGGAACCGTCTGATATAATCGCTCCAGAGGGTATGGAAACCGTATCTGATCAACCTGACGAACTCGACCTGTCTGATATCGATGAGTTGCTCGAAATGGATGATGAACCTGAAATAGAGGAGGAAATCGAGTTAGAAGATCAGGCGCACGAGTTTAACATGGGAGAGGAATTTGAAGAAAAAAAAGAAATCTACGGCGCTGTCGCTTCTGAGGAATCATTGGATAGACTCGATACGCAAACCTATACGGAAGAAAGTGAAACAACTCCCGGAGAAAAATTAAAACCGGCGGCCAAGAAAAAGGTGAGCTTGCCGCTTATAATTATATTGCTTATAATCCTGGTATTAGCTGGAGCCTACGGCATTTACTTTTTATCAAACAATATGGGCATAAAAATACCCTTTATTAGTGATCAAAACCCCCAGGTTCAGGAACCCGGCAATTTAATGATAAGTACTTTCGATATAAATAGCAGGTTTATAGAAAATTCTAAAAGCGGGAAATTTTTTGTGATAACGGGCCAAGTTAAAAATGGATATTCTGAAACCCGTAGCGCGATCAAAATAACTGGAAAACTCTATAAAAAGGGAAAAATTCTTGCTAAAACAGAAACAGTTTTTTGTGGCAATGTTTTATCAGATATTGACCTTTCCAATCAGGATGTGGAGGCTATTAAAAAAAGACTAAAAAACGCTTCAAACATAAAGGTTGGGCCTGGAAAAACGCTTCCCTTCATGTTGGTATTTTATGATTTGCCAGACTCATTAGAAGAATTCACTATTGAGGTCATAGATTCAGTTCCCTTGCAATAAAGACTTGACTAAGTAACGTTAGATAGTATAGGCCAATCACTATTTTGGTTATTATGGCGATGTAGCTCAGGTGGTCAGAGCATACGGCTCATATCCGTAGTGTCCGGGGTTCAAATCCCTGCATCGCCACCAGAAAAAATTCTAAAGTGTTCCGATTAAGTCCTAAGCCCCTAATTCTGATGAGAATTAGGGGCTTTTCTATTTCCTGGTAGTTCCAATAAAATCTATTGACATCCCGTCACTATGACGGTATTTTTGACGGTATAAACACATATTGAATATTAGATACCGTTAAAATCGTGTTTTTCCCCATTAAATAAGTAAGTTGGTGTTCTCAAGAAAAATACCGTCACAAATTAAATGGAGATACCGTCATGCCTCTCACAGATACCGCAATTCGCAACTCCAAGCTCCAAAATAAGCAGTACAAGATGACTGATGAAAAGGGAATGTATCTTCTTGTCAACAAAGCTGGGAAATATTTTCGGTTTGATTATCGTTTTGCAGGCAAGCGCAAGACCCTTGCCCTTGGTGTCTACCCTGACGTGAAACTGGTTGAGGCAAGAGAAAAGCGAAACGAAGCCCGGAAGATGATTGCCAATGGCATTGATCCTAGTCAGGCTCGTAAAGTTAAGAAATCAATACAGATTGAACAAACCGAAAACAGCTTTGAAGCCATAGCGCGTGAATGGCATGGGAAATACTCCTCCATTTGGGCGGATAGTCATGCAAAAAAAATCGGTGAACTGCT